>NZ_LWER01000338.1:0-305 GCF_001634775.1 Sulfitobacter sp. HI0027 | reverse complement strand
GCAGATCACAACCCCGGCACATCCAGCAGTTCAAAACCGACGACCGCGCGCGGCGTGCTGCCCTCTTTGGGCGCAGTGATCGCGGAATTCGCGCTTGTCTGCCTGCTGGTGGCTCTGGTGCCGGTCACGGTTTACCTTGATACAGCCGTTCTGGGCGATGGCGTCTCCGAAGACTCGCTGACAGAACATCTGCACAATACTTTCCTCGCTATTGCGGCTGCCATCTTCATGCTGGGCGCTTACAAACATGTGGGCATGCGGGGGTACCTCACACTGGTGGCCACGCTCTTCGCCTGCATGTTCCT
>NZ_LWER01000337.1:0-279 GCF_001634775.1 Sulfitobacter sp. HI0027 | reverse complement strand
AAAGGCGATTTCGCGCACCGGCCAGTCGCGCTCGACAATCTGGTCGAGATAGTCGCGTACCTCTTCGGCGGTGATATAGACCAGCGCGTCATTCTTGGGGCTGGAGGCGATGTAGCAGTTCACACATTCGATATTGCACAGGGTGCCCGTGTTGAACCAAAGCGTTTCCGCCCCGCGCAGAGCGACGGTGGCGCGCGGTTCCCCCTTGGCGGTCACCGCCGGGTTCAGGAACTTGCCCTCGTTTGCTTGCGCAGTATCTTTCATGATTGGTCCTTGCGT
>NZ_LWER01000336.1:0-311 GCF_001634775.1 Sulfitobacter sp. HI0027 | reverse complement strand
CTCCTCCTCGCCTTGGATGCCGTGGTCCGGCATGGATCGGTGACAGCAGCGGCAAAAGAGCTGAACCTAACGCAGAGCACAGTAAGCAGATTGATCTTGACGCTAGAACAGCAGCTCGGCCGAGAGCTGTTTGTTAGAGAGAAAAGACGGATGACCCCCAATGCTGCAGCGCTTAATTACCAGCGTGAGGTCTCTCGAGCGTTAGATATGATACATCGTTCAAGTATGTCCGTAGTTGCGAACCCTAATGGCGGGACCCTGTCACTTGCCGTCCCCCCGACGTTTGCGTCGCGCTGGCTCGGTCCCCGGCT
>NZ_LWER01000335.1:0-302 GCF_001634775.1 Sulfitobacter sp. HI0027 | reverse complement strand
GAGGCATCATAGTCCTTCAATGGCGGGGTTGATCCTTCAATGTCGAGCCGCTACGGAGGGGCCGTATATTTGAGAGAAGACACAACCACTGGCTGCAGTATTGTTGAGGCAATATTACGTGAAAAATGTTTATATAACCGGAGCTTCCGGGGTAATTGGTTCCGAGCTCGCAGCCGCCCTCATAAGTGGTGATGGCGCTGAGAGCGTGAGGGCCGTGTCGCGGAGGCCTTGTCCTACTCTGGCGGCGGATCACCCTGCCCAACTTCAAGCGAGAGCAATTTTTGACGGATCTTGGCTTGCTC
>NZ_LWER01000334.1:0-239 GCF_001634775.1 Sulfitobacter sp. HI0027 | reverse complement strand
TGACGGTTAAGAGACCGCTCGCCGTCCCTATCTCCGCCTGAACTTCATCACAGTTCGCGGCTACGGACTTCCAGTTATCAAACTCACCGCCGAGAACGTAGAATATGAAATCTGCAATCGTCGATTTGCCGGAGCCGTTCTCACCCCGGATGATATTCACGCCCGTATGGAAAGTCTGATCATAGACGGGGTCTCCGCCCTGCATGACCCGTAGGCGTTTGATATGGAACTGCGAATAA
>NZ_LWER01000333.1:0-375 GCF_001634775.1 Sulfitobacter sp. HI0027 | reverse complement strand
AAAATGGCGTCCGACCTGGGCGAACGTTTTCCCGAGATCGAGCAAGAGGATATGCTGCTGGTCGAACGCCTGCGCAATGCGGCGGGCGAGGATCTGGAGCCTAATCTTCTGTATCAGCATGATCCCGGCGAAAACCATCTCGGTATGGTTAAGAAATGACGCTGCACCAACGCCCCCTTGCGGAAAAAGGTGCTGGAGTTTGGAAACTCGTTTTTCGGAAATGGCGACCATTCCGGAAAACTTTTCTGGTGGTATTCCCGCCTTTTCCAAGATTTCATGTTTGTGTGGTCACCACAGATAGACTGGGGCCTGGTGAGCGAGTACCAACCCGATTATCTCCTCGCTCAAACCATAGAGCGCTTTCTCACCCGCGTG
>NZ_LWER01000332.1:0-217 GCF_001634775.1 Sulfitobacter sp. HI0027 | reverse complement strand
GTGGCCGCGCTGCGCAGAATGTCGGGCCAGTTCGAACTGATGACGGGTTCCCTGATCTTGCCACCGATCAAGCCTTTCAGCTCTTTTGGGCAGGATGTTGGATCGAAGAGGTAAAGGCGCTTGGATGGCAGATCCCGGATGCGGGGTATGAACTGGAAGCCCAGCAGAGCGGTGACGGCGAAAACGTGGTCGGTGAACCCGCCAGTATCGGCGTACT
>NZ_LWER01000331.1:0-225 GCF_001634775.1 Sulfitobacter sp. HI0027 | reverse complement strand
AAGGGCTGGAGCATCTCTATGGCCTATGGGCGCTGCGCCTTTTGATTGCTGGGCTGATTGTCACCCCCCTACGCCGGACAGTTGGGCTGAACTTACTGCGCTTTCGCCGGGCCATTGGTGTTATGACCTTTGTCTATGCGCTTGCGCATCTCACCGTCTGGGCCGTGTTGGATGTGCAGACGCTCTCGCGAGTCTGGGCGGATATTCTAAAGCGGCCCTATATCA
>NZ_LWER01000330.1:0-211 GCF_001634775.1 Sulfitobacter sp. HI0027 | reverse complement strand
CGCAGGCGGCTCTGGCACGAGGCTTTACCCGATCACGCTTGGCGTGTCGAAGCAGCTGCTCCCTGTTTATGACAAGCCGATGATCTATTACCCCTTGTCGGTCCTGATGCTGGCCGGGATCCGGGAGATCGCAATGATCACCACGCCGCAGGACTTGGAGCAGTTCAAACGCGCGCTCGGCGATGGCAGCCAATGGGGAATTGAGCTGACT
>NZ_LWER01000329.1:0-272 GCF_001634775.1 Sulfitobacter sp. HI0027 | reverse complement strand
CGCCCAATCTGCAAGAACTGTACCTTGGTTCGCTCGAAGCCATTGGCATCGACATGGCGCTGCATGACATTCGCTTTGTCGAAGACGACTGGGAAAGCCCGACGCTGGGCGCGTGGGGTCTGGGCTGGGAAGTCTGGTGCGACGGAATGGAAGTGTCCCAGTTCACCTACTTCCAACAGGTTGGCGGCCATGACTGCCACCCTGTCTCGGGCGAGCTGACCTATGGGTTGGAGCGTTTGGCGATGTATGTGCTAGGTGTCGATCACGTAATG
>NZ_LWER01000328.1:0-40628 GCF_001634775.1 Sulfitobacter sp. HI0027 | reverse complement strand
GCTGGGCCCGTCGGGCTGCGGTAAGACGACGATGATGCGGATGCTGGCGGGGTTTGAAAACCCAACCTCCGGGCAGATCGAACTGGCCGGGCAAGACATCGGCCCGGTGCCGCCGAACAAACGGGCGGTGAACATGATGTTCCAGTCCTATGCGCTGTTCCCGCACCTCAGCATCTGGGACAACATCGCCTTTGGTCTGCGCCGCGACAAAATGGACAAGGACGCGATTGCGGCCCGTGTGGCCGAGATGCTGAAACTCACCCGGCTAGAGAAATTCGCCCGCCGCAAACCGCATCAGATCTCCGGCGGCCAACGGCAGCGCGTTGCACTGGCGCGGTCGCTGGCAAAAGCGCCGAAGCTTTTGCTTTTGGATGAACCCTTGGGCGCGCTCGATAAAAAGCTGCGCCAAGACACCCAGTTCGAGCTGATGGATATTCAAGAATCCACCGGAACCACTTTTGTCATCGTGACCCACGACCAAGAAGAGGCGATGACCGTCGCCTCCCGCGTGGCGGTGATGGACGAGGGGCGCGTCATTCAGGTGGCCACCCCGGCTGAAATCTATGAGGCACCGAATTCCGTCTATGTGGCCGACTTCATCGGCGACGTGAATATCATCGAAGCCAGCACCAAGGCCATTGGCCAAGACCAATATCATCTGAACTGGATCGACGGGCAGCCGCCGCTGACCGCGACCTCTGCCGTGCCGTTCAGCGAGGGGCAGCAGGCCCATCTGGCGATCCGGCCCGAGAAAATTCGTATCTCGACCGACCGGCCCGAGGATGCCCCCAATGCGCTACAGGGCAAAGTGCTCGACATCGCGTATCTGGGAAACCTCAGCACCTATCACGTCGAACTGCCCGGGGGGCAGGTGATTAAAGCGCAGACGGCAAACACCCGCCGCATCGCGCGGCGCGATATCACTTGGGAAGATCCAGTTTGGATTTCATGGAGCGCCACCGCAGGCGTCTTGTTGGCGCAATGAATATGCGTCGCTTCGCCCTGATCGCGGTCCCCTATTTCTGGCTGCTGGCGCTGTTTCTGGTGCCTTTCCTGATCGTTTTTAAGATCTCCTTGTCTGACACGGCGCTGGCGATCCCGCCCTATACGCCGACCATCAAGGACGGCATCGGCGCGCTGATCGCCCAATTGGATTTCGAGAATTTCACCTTTCTCGCCTCTGACGATCTGTATTGGAAAGCCTACCTTAGTTCGCTGCGCATCGCTGTGGTCTCGACCATTTTTACGCTGTTGGTCGGCTATCCCATCGCCTACGGCATGGCCCGCGCCCCCGAAGAGTGGCGCGCCACTTTGATGATGTTGGTGATTTTGCCCTTCTGGACCTCCTTCCTGATCCGCGTCTATGCGTGGATGGGCATTCTCAGCAACGAAGGGCTGCTGAATCAACTGCTGATGTGGGTGGGTGTAACGGCAGAGCCTTTACAGATCCTTAATACCAATACGGCAGTCTATATCGGCATCGTTTATACCTATCTGCCGTTCATGATCTTGCCGATTTACGCTGCGCTGGACCGTCTGGATGAATCGCTAAACGAGGCGGCTGAGGATTTGGGCTGTTCGCGGCTGCAAGCCTTCTGGCTGGTGACGATTCCGCTGTCGCGCAATGGCATCGTGGCGGGTAGTTTTCTGGTCTTCATCCCCGCTTTGGGCGAATTCGTGATCCCCTCGCTACTGGGCGGGTCGGGCACGCTGATGATCGGCAAGGTGCTTTGGGAAGAGTTCTTTAACAACCGTGATTGGCCGGTGGCGAGCGCGGTTGCCGTGATCTTGCTTCTGATCCTGATCATCCCGATCATCCTCTTCCAGCGCAACCAGCAGAAACAGGCGGAGGCCGAACAATGAAGCGGATGACATGGTTCAACGTGACCTCGCTGACGCTGGGGTTTGCCTTTCTTTACCTGCCGATGATCATTCTGGTGATCTACAGCTTCAACGCCTCGAAACTGGTGACGGTCTGGGCCGGTTTTTCGACCCGCTGGTATAGCGAGTTGCTGCAAAACGAAGCCTTCTTGAACGCCGCTTGGGTCACGATCAAGGTTGCGGTGATTTCGTCGTCGATCGCCACAGTCTTGGGCACGATGGCCGCCTATGTGCTGGTGCGCGGCGGGCGATTTTTGGGGCGAACGCTGTTTTCGGGCATGATCTATGCGCCGCTGGTGATGCCCGAGGTGATCACCGGACTGTCGCTGCTTTTGCTGTTCATCGGCATCGGGCTGGACCGCGGCGTGCTGACCATCGTGCTGGCGCATACGACCTTTTCGATGTGCTACGTCTCGGTCGTTGTGTCTTCGCGGCTGGTGTCTTTTGACCGCTCGTTGGAGGAGGCCGCGCTTGATCTGGGTTCGTCCCCTTGGGAGGCGTTTCGTCTGGTCACCCTGCCGATCATCGCGCCTGCGGTGATCTCAGGCTGGCTTTTGGCCTTCACGCTCAGCCTTGATGATCTGGTGATCGCCTCCTTCACCGCCGGGCCGTCGGCGACGACGCTGCCGATCAAGATCTTCAGCGCCGTGCGTTTGGGGGTCTCGCCTGAGATCAACGCGCTGTCGACGATCATGATCGCCATTGTCACCGTGGGGGTCATCACCGCGTCGTTGGTCAGCAAACGCTCCAGCCTACGCGCGCAGGAGGAGGCACGTGCGGCGGAACGGCCCGCCACATGAGGCGCATCTACCCGGCCTTCGCCTATTCCGAAGCACCCCGCGCGGGCTGCTGGTGGGATGAAACCTGCGCCGCGCCGGATCGTGCGGCGCAGGAGGGAGAAGAGCGCGCCGATGTGGTGATCATCGGCGGCGGGTTCACCGGTCTCAACGCGGCGCTGCATCTGGCGCAAGCCGGGGTAGGGGCCACGGTGCTGGAGGCCGAGCGCGTGGGCTTTGGCGCCTCTGGGCGCAACGGGGGCTTTTGTTGTCTTGGCGGCGGGATGTTGGATGACGCCACGCTCGATCGCAAATTCGGGCGGGAAGAGCGGCTTGCGTGGCGGCAGACCGAGAAGGCCGCGATAGGGCAGGTAGAGGATTTCATCACCACCCGCGATGTCGACGTAGATCGTCATTCCCAAGGCGAAACCCAACTGGCCCACCGCCCGCGCGATTTCGATGAGATGCGCGGCAAGCTGGATTACTACGCAGAGAACTACGGTGTCACGGCACGGCTGACCGAAAAGACCGACCTTGCTGCCGAAGGGCTGAACGCGGGCTTCGAAGGTGCGATCACCGTGCCAATTGGATTTGGCCTCAACCCCCGCAAATATGTGACCGCCCTAGCGCAGGCCGCCGAAGAGGCGGGTGCCACGGTCTATCACAACAGCCTGGCCCTCAACGTGACACGGCGCGACGGTGCATTCGATGTCACCACCCCCAAGGGGCGCATCCGCGCCGAGCGGGTGATCATCGCCACCAACGGCTATTCCTCCGAAGACCTGCCGCCGTGGCTTGCCGCACGTTACATGCCAACGCAGTCCAGCGTGATCGTGACCCGCCCAATGACCGAGGCAGAGTTGTCTGCCCAAGGCTGGACCAGCCGACAGGCCTGCTATGACAGCCGCCACCTGCTGCATTACTTCCGGCTGATGCCTGACAATCGCATGTTGTTCGGTGTGCGCGGCGGTCTGATGTCCAACCCAAATTCCGAAAGGCGCGCCCTACGCCGTGCCCGCGCGGATTTCGAGGCTATGTTCCCGGCGTGGCGCAATGTAGAGACCCCGCACGGCTGGTCCGGCATGGTCTGTATCGCCCGCAACCGGATGCCCTTTGTGGGGGAAGTGCCAGATCAGCCGGGGATGTTCGCGGGGCTGTGCTACCACGGGAACGGCGTGGCGATGGGCAGCTATTCCGGCGCGCTATTGGCTGATCTGGTGCGGAGCAAAACGCCAGAGCAGCCCTATCCCGCCCCCATGCGCGCCCCGCTTGCGCGGTTCGAGTTGGGCCGCTTTCGCCGGGCGGTCATGCCTTTTGCCTATGCGGGGTTTGCGCTGTCGGACCGTTAAAGGCGCTCAATCCTGCTCCGACGCTGCACGCTCTTTCGCCAGCATGATTTGCCGCTGCCGTTCGCGAAACCGCTCTTTGTCGGCATCAGAAGTCTCGTCCACACACTGATGGCAGGATACACCAGCCTCATAAGCGGCATGTCTCGTGTCTTCAGGCAGGATCGGACGGCGGCAGCCGTGGCAGAGCATATGCGGCCCCTCGCGCAGCCCGTGGCCGACGCTGACGCGGTTGTCAAAGACAAAACAATCGCCTTCCCACGTGCTTTCCTGTTCGGGCACCTCTTCGAGGTATTTCAGGATGCCGCCCTTAAGGTGAAAGACATCCTCAACCCCCTGACCGATCAGATAATTGGTCGATTTCTCGCAACGGATGCCGCCGGTGCAGAACATCGCGATCTTCTTGTTGTGGAAACGGTCTTTGTTCGCCTCCCACCATTCGGGGAATTCGCCGAAACTTTCGGTCTGCGGGTCGACCGCCCCTTCAAAGGTGCCGATGGCCACTTCGTAATTGTTGCGCGTGTCGATCACCGCCACATCGGGCGAGCGGATCAACTCGTTCCACTCTTTGGAGTCGACGTAGTGCCCAACCTTGGCGCGCGGATCGACATCGGGCTGGCCCATGGTGACGATCTCACGCTTGATGCGGACCTTCATCTTGCCAAAAGGCGGCTTGTCGCTCGTCGCCTCTTTCCACTCCAGATCGGCGCAGCCGGGCAGGGCGCGCAGATGGGCGATTACCGCGTCGATCCCGGCGCGGGGTCCGGCGATGGTGCCGTTCACCCCTTCGGGCGCTAGAAGCAGCGTGCCCATGACCGATTGCGCCTCGCAAAGCGCCAGCAGCGCAGGCTTGAGCGCTGCGGGATCCTCAAAACGGGTGAAGTGATATAGGGCGGCAATGGTATACATGAGCGTCAAATAAGCGCTTCGGGCGCAAAGCTCAATCCGGGGCGTGCCATTGACCTAACCCACCCGCAGCCCTACCCCTTTGAACGCCCTACCCCTTTGAACGGAGGAGACTGCCCATGACCCATGCCCTGATCGTGATCGACGTCCAAAATGATTTCTGCCCCGGCGGCGCGCTGGAAGTGCCCCAAGGCGATGAGATTCTGCGCGGCATCAATGCGCTGATGCCCGAGTTTGACGCGGTTGTTCTGACGCAGGATTGGCACCCGGCGGGGCATTCGTCATTCGCCTCTTCGCATAAGAACAACACGCCTTACGAGATCGTCACCATGCCCTACGGCCCGCAGGTGCTCTGGCCCGATCACTGCATCCAAGGCAGCATCGGCGCGCAGTTCCACCCCGAGCTGCAAGCCGACCGCGCCGATCTGATCATCCGCAAGGGCTATAGCCCCGACATCGACAGCTATTCAGCGTTTTTCGAGAACGATCACCGCACCCCCACGGGGCTTGAAGGGTACCTGCGCACGCGCGGGATCGAACGGCTGACCATGGTCGGGCTGGCGCTGGATTTCTGCGTGAACTTCTCGGCTGTGGACGCGGCAAAGCTGGGGTTCAAGGTCGACGTGCGCGAATACCTGTGCCGCGCGATAGATTTGGACGGATCGCTTGCCAAGTCCCGCGAAGGGATGCGCGCCGCCGGGGTCACGCTGGCCTGATCCGCCGCTTTCCGCTTGCTCAACTGTCCGCGCCCTTGGCATGAAGGGTGCAAGCAACAAGGAACCTCCCATGGTCGACATCGCCACCCGCGTCTATAACCACAAGTGGAAGATCGACCCGATCGTGCGGTCGCTGATCGACACGGATTTCTACAAGCTGCTGATGTGCCAGTCGGTGTTCCGCAACAGGCCGGACACGCAGGTCACCTTTAGCCTGATCAACCGCTCTACCCATATTCCGCTGGCCAAACTGATCGACGAAGGCGAACTGCGCGAGCAGTTGGATCACATCCGCTCGCTTAGTCTCAGCCGGGGGGAGAGCACATGGCTGCGCGGCAATACCTTCTACGGCAAGCGCCAGATGTTCCGCCCGGATTTTATGGAGTGGTTCGAAGGCATGCGCCTGCCGCCCTACCATTTGGAGCGGAAAGGCGATCAGTATGAGCTGACCTTTGAGGGCAAATGGCACGAGGTCATGCTGTGGGAGATCCCCGCGCTGGCGGTGCTGATGGAGTTGCGCAGCCGCGCGGCACTTGGTCCTATGGGCAAGTTCGAGCTTCAGGTGCTTTACGCCCGCGCAATGACCCGCGTCTGGGAAAAGATCGAGGCGCTGCGCGAGGTGGATAACCTCTCGATTGCGGACTTTGGCACCCGGCGGCGGCATTCGTACCTCTGGCAAGACTGGTGCGTGCAGGCGATGCATGAGGGGCTGGGAAATGCTTTCACCGGCACCTCTAACTGCCGCATTGCCATGATGCGTGAGCTAGAGGCGATTGGTACGAACGCGCATGAGTTGCCGATGGTCTATGCTGCCTTGGCCGATGATGACGCCGAGCTTGCCCGCGCACCTTACGACGTGCTGTCGGATTGGCATGACGAACACGAAGGCAATCTGCGCATTATCCTGCCCGATACCTACGGCACCAAAGGCTTTTTGGACCACGCGCCCGACTGGCTAGCGGGCTGGACCGGCATCCGCGTCGACAGCGGTGATCCGGCCACAGCGGCGCAGACGGCCATCGACTGGTGGCGTGCGCGGGGGGAGGATCCGACGACCAAGCGGGTGATCTTTAGCGACGGGCTCGACGTGGACAAGATTAAGGAGTTGCACGCGCAGTTCGCGGGCAAGGCCAAGGTCTCCTTCGGCTGGGGCACCTTGCTGACCAATGACTTCCGCAGATTGGTGCCGAACGATGCGTTGGCGCCGTTCAGCCTTGTCTGCAAAGCGGTCAGCGCCAACGGGCGGCCCACGGTCAAACTCTCGGACAACCCCAACAAGGCGATGGGCCCGGCGGATGAAATCGCGCGCTACAAACGGGTTTTCGGTGTGGGCGAACAGACCGCGCAGCAGGTGATCGTCTAAGGGTCAGTCCTGACCAATGGCCGTCATCGGAAATTCCGCCGTGGCGATCAATCCGTCGGGCTGCCAGTCATAGTGCAACGTGCCACCGACCGCGCGGGTCAGCGATTGGATGATCCGCGAGCCGCTGTCGCGGTTGGATTTGGTCACCTTCGGCCCCCCGATTTCCTGCCAGACGAAACGCAGACGGGCGGGTGCTTGAAGGATCGCGATGTCCAACGACACCCGCCCCGTCTCCGTGCTGAGCGATCCATGTTTCACCGCGTTTGTCGCCAGCTCATGCAGGGCCAGCGTCAGGGGTGAGACAAGCCGATGCGATATCAGCGGGTTGTCTCCAGAGAGGGTGATCTGCTCTTCGGTTGCTGAGGTATAGGCCCGCATGATCGGCCCCATCAACGTCTCGAAATCCACCTCTTGCTGATCACTACGGCCAATCGTGTCGAAATGCGCAGCACCCAATGCGGAAAGGCGCTCAATGACCTTGTCGGCAAAGGCTCCGGGCGTGGGCTCCTCTCGGGCGGTAATGCGGACCATGGCAGTCATAACATTAACGATATTACGCAGCCGGTGCAGCAGTTCATCGTCTGCCAGTTGGCGGTGTTCGCGCTCCACCCGGCGACGCTCAGAGACATCAAGCTGAGAGCCGAAGAAATAGATCAGCTTGCCGTCTTCATCATTGATCGGGCCAAGCTGCAGCGCATTCAGAAAGCGGCTGCCGTCTTTGCGGTAGTTCACGATCTCCACCGTATCAACCCGGCGTTCTAAGAGAATCTGGCGCACCGTCTCCACGCTTTCGGGTGTCGTGTCCGGGCCTTGCAGAAACCGGCAATTCTGACCGACGATCTCTTCCATGCGGTAGCCGGTAAGGTCGGTGAAAGCCTCGTTGACATAGACAATCGGATTGTCCGGCAGCGTCGGGTCGGTGATGCACAATGGCAAGCGGGCATAGCGCACGACCTTGCCAAGAACGTCTTCGTTCAGAGCCGGCCGATTGGCGGAGACCGTATCATTGTTCATAAAGTGCCGCCCTTCGTCCGAAACTAGCCGGTAATGTGCCCCGTGCGTGGCTTCTGGGTCAACCCGCATACTGGGTTCAAGCAATGTTTATCTACTAGATACGGTATGCCTCGTGGCGTTTCGCGCGGCAGTGGGGGTGAGGGGCCAAATGCGGCTTGTCAACGCGGGTCGAAAATGCGTAATTGAACACGCTTGGTGTCCCGAGAAGCACCTGTTGGTGTGGGACCGAAAAGGGAATTCAGTAAGGGGTCGCAAGACCCCGAAGCCGAAGCCGCCCCCGCGACTGTAAGCGGTGAGCCAATGCCCCTCGTGCCACTTGTCCATTCGGACGGGGAAGGCGGGCAAAGGCCACGACCCGCGAGCCAGGAGACCTGCCAAGCAAATGAAACGCTAAATGCCGTCGGGTGTGACGGTAAGGAGAATGAAGATGACGACAATGATTAAGACCGCCGGTGCCACGCGCAGCAAACTCGTGCCGGCGCTGTTTGCCGCCGTATTGGGTGTGGCTTTGATGGCGCTGACCGGCCATGTGCAGGCCGCAGCACTGCATGATGCCGCCCATGACGTGCGCCACGCGACAGGCTTTCCCTGCCACTAAGCGCCCGTGTTCGGTATCACAGGGGTCCGGGCTGCCATGCCGCAGTCCGGCTGTCTGTGATTCTGCCTTTCTATCAATGCCTGCCTTTCGCTGTTTTGCCCGCGCCCGCCGTTCGCTGCGTCGGGAGGGCTTTGGCACATCTTGAGGCTGGGTAATGTCCTCGGCCCGCTTTTGGCGCGGCGCTGAGTATCATTTCGCATCCAAGGATCATTGCGATGTTTTCACGTTTTCTGACTTCCGCCCTCTTTGCAGGGGCCTCTGCCGGTTTGCTGACCGGCCTGCTACAACTCTATTTCGTGCAGCCCGTGCTGCTTCATGCCGAGCTTTATGAGTCTGGCGCGCTGGTGCATTTTGGTGCGGACGCCGTATCAGCGCACCCCGATCTGCCCGGTTTCGACGCCGTACGCGATGGGCTGAGCCTGATTTTCACCATGTTGACCTATACCGCCTATGCGCTGATCCTGTTGACCGCGATGAGCTTTGGCGAAGAGCGCGGTGCGGTGATTGATGGCCGCTGGGGCATCCTTTGGGGCGTGGCGGGTTTCGTCGCTTTCCACCTCGCACCCGGGTTCAGCCTTGCGCCGGAGGTGCCCGGTGTGGCCGCTGCAGACATCACCGCACGGCAGATCTGGTGGTTCGCCACGGCGGGGGCGGCGCTGGTGGCGCTCTGGCTGCTGGCCTTTGGCAAGGGCTGGGGCGCGTGGATCGGGGCGGCGGTGTTGCTGATGGCCCCGCATGTCGTCGGCGCACCTGAGCCCGATAATTTCAGCGGCCCGGTGCCCACCGAGATCGGCGCGCTGTTCGCGGCCCGCGCACTTGGCATCGGCTTGGTCGCTTGGGTGCTGCTGGGCAGCTTCGCCGGGTTCTTTTGGCAACGTGAAGGCGCGCGCAGCGCCTGAGGGAGGTCAAGATGGACAGATCACTGGCACTATTCGCCATCGGATTGGTCTTTGGCGGTGGCATTGGTTTTGCCATCGCCGCAAGCAACGGTGTGACCTTTGACGGCCATGACCATGGCGACCCTGCCGCCCATGGCGGGATGGACCACGGCGGCGCGGATCACGCGCGGATGCACGGCCAACCGATCACACTTGCCGCAGAAGACGCCCCCAGCCTCGCGATCCGCGTGACGCCTGACCCAATGTCAGGCCATAACCTTTTCGTAGAGACCGAAGGCTTCGCCTATGCGCCGCAGAACGCCAGCGGCGACAACCAACCGGGCGAGGGCCACGCCCATGTCTATGTCAACGGCACCAAGATCGGGCGGCTTTATGGCCCATGGCTGCATCTGCCTGATCTGCCCAAGGGCGCGGTCACGGTTGAGGTCACGCTTAACGCCAATGATCACCGCCCCTTGGCGGTAAACGGTACGCCGATTACCGCGCGCGAGGTGCTGACAATTGAATAATCGCCCCGCTTCCCCTTTTCATAACGGGCCGGAGCGCATACCCGGCACGCATAACCCGATGGGACCAGATCAATGAGCACGACCCTACATGTCTGCATGACCTGCCGCGCAGGCGAGGTGCTGGAGGAAGACGCCCCGCGCCCCGGCGCGCAGCTTCACGCCGCCCTTGACGCCACAGGTGCGCCTGAGGGCGTGACCATCGTGCCGGTGCAATGTCTTTCGGCCTGTTCGCAGGGCGCCGCCGTGGCGCTGTCTGCGCCGGGCAAATGGTCCTATGTTTATGGCCGCCTGACCAAGGAAGACGCCGCCGACATCCTTGCCGGAGCCGCCGCCTATGCCGCCACCCAAGACGGGCTGGTGCCATGGCGCGAACGTCCGGTTATCTTTCGCAAGCAGAGCCTTGCGCGTATCCCCCCTTTGACCCTGCCGCAGGAGCCTTCCTCATGAGCGATCTCGCCAAAATTCCCGTTACCGTCATCACCGGTTTTCTCGGCGCGGGCAAGACCACGTTGATCCGCCACCTGATGACCAATACAGGCGGGCGCCGCCTTGCCGTGTTGGTCAATGAGTTCGGCACCGTGGGTGTGGATGGCGACATCCTGAAATCCTGCGCCATCGAGGATTGCCCAGCCGAGAACATCGTCGAACTGGCCAATGGCTGTATCTGTTGCACCGTGGCCGATGATTTCATCCCCACCATCGAAGCGCTGATGGCCCTGCCCACGCGCCCCGACCACATCCTGATCGAAACCTCCGGGCTGGCCCTGCCGAAACCGCTGCTGAAAGCATTCGACTGGCCCGCGATCCGGTCCAAAATCACCGTCGACGGCGTCATCGCGCTGGCCGATGCCGAGGCCGTGGCCGCGGGTACCTTCGCCGCCGATGTCGCCGCCGTAGATGCGCAGCGTCTGGCCGATGACAGCCTTGACCACGAAACCCCGCTGTCAGAGGTGTTCGAAGATCAGATCTCCTGCGCCGATATCATCTTGATGTCCAAGGCCGATCTGGCCGGTCCAGAAGGGCTCGCCAAGGCACGCAAGGTGATCGAAGACGAAAGCCCGCGTGAGATCCCAATCCTCGAGATGACCGAAGGCGTAATCGACCCCAAGGTCGTGCTGGGCCTCAACGCCGCTGCCGAAGACGACCTCGCTGCGCGTCCCTCGCACCATGATGGCCACGACGATCACGAGCATGACGATTTCGAAACCGTAGTGATCCCGATGCCGGAAGTGTCGGATGTAAACGCGCTGGTCGCCTCGATCGAGCGGCTCGCGCGGGAGCAGAACATTCTGCGCGTCAAAGGTTATGTCGCGGTCGAAGGCAAACCGATGCGCCTGTTGGTGCAGGCCGTGGGCGCGCGGGTGCGCCAGCAGTTCGACCGCCCTTGGGGCGGTGATCCGCGCGCGGGGCATCTGGTTGTCATCGCTGAACATGACGACATCGACCTCGCCGCAATCCGCGACGTATTGGGAGCCTAACCGCGCATGCATGTCGTCTTTCGCGAAAGCCACGGGTTGGAGGATACCGACACCCCCTATGATCCGGGCCAAACGCCCGCCGATCTGGTGGTGCTGTCGTTTTCCGACAGTGACCTTGGCGCTTTCGCGGCAGGCTGGCATCGCGGCGGCGGTAAGGAGGGCAAGCTGCCCTCGCTGCGGCTGTGCAACCTTGTGGCGCTGCGGCACCCTGCGTCGGTCGACAACTACATCGAACAGACGTTGACCGGCGCCAAGGGCATCCTGATCCGCCTCATCGGGGGCGAGAACTATTGGCCCTACGGCATCATGCAGGTCCAAGATTTCGCCCGCCGCAATGACATCGCGCTGGCCGTGCTGCCTGCCGATGGGCGCGAAGACCCGGGGCTCGACGCGCATTCGACTTTGCCGGTTTCCACGCTCCGCCGTCTTGCGCATCTCTGTGACGCGGGCGGGCCAGTGGCGGCGCAGGCCGCACTTGCGCAGATGGCGCTGGCGGCGGGGTTCTATGCCGGGCCGGTGATGGGCGCCAAAACGGTGCCTGATTGTGGCTATTACGACCCCGATCAGGGCGTGGTCACCTTTGCCGATGCGGCAGGCGATACCGTCGCTGTCACCTTCTACCGCAGCTACCTTCTCGCCGCCGATACCGCGCCCGTCGATGCACTGATCCGCGCGTTGCGTGCCGCAGGGCTGAATGCCATCGGGCTGTTTGTGCCATCGCTGAAATCCGATCCCGCGCGGGCCTTTTTGGGCGACGCGCTCGCCGCGATGAACCCCGTTTCCATCGTCAACGCCACCGCCTTCTCGGGGCGAGGGGATGACGGCACTTCCCCGCTCGACGCGCCGGGATGCCCGGTTTTCCAAGTGGCCCTCTCCACCGCGCGGCGGCGTGATTGGGACGAGAGCGAGCGCGGCCTCTCGCCCGCCGATCTGGCGATGCATGTGGTTCTGCCCGAAGTGGATGGCCGTATCTTTACCGGCGTCGTCAGTTTCAAAAGCCCCGAAAAACGCGACCCCGATCTGCAATATTCCCGCTTTGCCCACCGCGCCGAAGATGCCCGCATCGCAGCGGTCGTAGAGCGCGTGCTGGGTTGGCAACGGCTGGCGCAAACCCCTGCGGCCACGCGCAAGCTGGCGCTGGTGCTCTCGACCTATCCGGGGCGGGACGATCTACTGGCCCACGCGGTCGGCCTTGATGCGCTGGCCAGCGTCGAAGACATGCTGATGCGGCTGGCGGGCGAGGGCTATAGCGTCACGCCGCAGATCGGTTTTGGCCGGAGCCTGACCGAACAGCGCATTTCGTGGCCGCTTGCCGACTACCACGCCGCCTTGGCCAGCCTGCCACAGACGCTGCGCGATGACCTTCGCGACGCATGGGGCGCGGTTGAGGATGATCCGCTGGTTCAAGATGGCGCGTTCTACTTCGCCGCGCAAACCTGCGGCAACGCGCTGGTCGCGCTGCAACCGGAACGCGGCGATCTGCAAGACCGCGAAGACAGCTATCACGACCTCGCTCGCACCCCGCGTCATTCCTATGTGGCCTTCTACCTCTGGCTGCGCGCACAGGGGCACCACGCGTTGGTGCACATCGGCGCGCATGGCACGCTGGAATGGCTGCCGGGCAAGGCTGTGGCTCTGTCGGACGACTGCTGGCCCGAGGCGCTGACCGGCGATCTGCCGGTGATCTATCCGTTCATCGTCAATGATCCGGGCGAAGCGGCACAGGCCAAGCGGCGCATCGGCGCGGTGACCTTGGGCCATCTTCCACCCCCGTTGAAAGACAGCGAAACGCCCGAAGGGCTGTTGCGTCTGGAACGGCTGCTGGATGAATATTCCACCGCCGATGGGCTCGACCCCGCGCGCCGCGACCGGCTGGTCGACACGATCCGCGCCGAGGCGCAGGCGGCGGGGGTCGAAGATGACCTTGGCCTCGATGCTGCCAGTTCCTCGGCCGAGGCGCTGACCCGAATTGACGCCTTCGTCTGCGACATCAAGGAAAGCCAATACGGCGATGGCCTCCACATCTTTGGCGCGGGGGAGGGCGAATGGGACGGGCTGCTGACCGCGCTTTCGGGGCGGCGCGTCACTGCTGGTCCTTCCGGCTCCCCCTATCGCGGGCGCTCGGATGTGCTGCCCACGGGGCGCAACCTCTATGCCGTCGATCCGCGCGGCGTGCCCAGCCGGGCCGCCCATGCGCAGGGCGTGAAACTGGCCGAAGAACTGCTCAGGCGGCATCTGCAAGACAACGGCGACTGGCCGCGCGGGCTGGTGATTGATCTTTGGGGGTCGGCCACCATGCGCACGGCGGGCGAAGAGGTCGCTATGGCCATGCATCTCGCCGGTCTTGCGCCGAAATGGGACGAAGGCAGCGAGCGGGTGTCGGGCTTTGAGGTACTGCCACTGACCCTGCTGGACCGTCCGCGCATTGACGTGACGCTGCGCATCTCGGGCCTGTTCCGGGATGTGTTTCCGGGGCTGGGACAGATCTTCGAGGCAGGCGCCGCAGCATTGGCCGAGCGCGAAGAAGCGCCCGACATGAACCCCTACCTCACTCGCACGCCGCGCGTCTTTGGCCCCAAGCCGGGCCTTTACGGCGTGAACATGGAAGCGGCGTTACAGGACTATTCCGACGCGGGCCGCGCGGCGGCGGGGGAGGCGTGGCTGAGCGGATCAGAGTGGGCAATCAACGCCCAAGGCGAGGCGCATCAGGACCGCGCCGCGCTGGAGGCGCAGTTGCACCGCGCCGATGGCTTTGCCCATGTGCAAGACTTGGCCGAAAGCGATATCCTGCTCGCCTCGGACTATGCCAGCCACGAAGGTGGTTTTGCCGCCGCGATGGCGCATCTGGGTGCGCAGAAGCCCGCGATGTACCACCTTGATCACACCCGCGCAGGCAGCCCCCGCGCGCGGTCCATGCCTGAGGAAATCGCCCGTGTCGTGCGCGCCCGTGCCGCCAATCCCGGCTGGGCCAGCGGCATGATGCGCCACGGTTTTCGCGGCGCGGCAGAGGTGGCGGCGACGCTCGACAACCTTGCCGCCTTTGCGCATTTGACGCGCGAGGTGCCCGCGCATCTCTTTGATCTCTATTTCGACGCCACGCTGGGCCGCGACGATCTTGTGGCCTTTATGGAGGCCGAGAACCCCGCCGCTTTGCAGGCCATGCACGACCGTTTTGCGGCCCTTCGGGACGCTGGCCTTTGGGTGACGCGCCGCAATTCGATTTCGGCCAACTTGGACGGGGTGGAGTGAGCGTTGCACCCGTCATCAAGGGCTGGTGCCCCGGCGCGCTGCGGCCAATGCTGTCGGGCGATGGGCTGGTGGTCCGCCTCCGGGTGCCGCAGGGGCGGTTGACCCCGGCTCAAGCGCGGGGCGTGGCAGAGCTGGCGCTGCGTTATGGCAACGGGATGCTTGACCTGTCGAACCGGGGCAATCTGCAACTGCGCGGGATTGATCCCGCACGGCATGAGGGGCTGATTGACGCGCTTCGTGGGCTGGCGCTGATCGACGCTGACGAGCACACCGAGCGACGGCGAAACCTCATGGTGACGCCCTTCTGGCAGGCAGGTGATGATACGGATCATCTGACCCAGCAGTTGACCGCCGCCGCGCAGAGCCACGCGCTGCCCGATGTCTCCAGCAAATTCGGCTATGCGGTCGATGCCGGAGCGCAACCGGTGTTGCAGGCAGACCCCGCCGACATTCGCTTTGAGCGCTCGGCGGAGGGGCAGCTTTTGCTTTGTGCTGAGGGGGCGGCATTGGGTAAACCGGTTTCCCGCGATACCGCCGTGGCCGAGGCCATCGCGTTGGCCGCATGGGTTCGCGCGCAGGGGGCCACCCGCGCTGCGCGCGCTTTGGATGCAGGGGTGACCCTGCCGGCGGGTTTCGACCATCCCCGGCAAAGCGGGCTCAGCACTCCGACGCTCGGCCTCTTTCCTGCAGGGGCGCTGATCGCCTGCGCCTTTGGTCAGATCGACGCAGAAACGCTCACTGCCCTTGCCAACCTCGGCCCTCTGCGCCTGACCCCTTGGCGGATGGTGCTGATCGAAGGTGCCACCGAACTCCCCGACTTGCCTAGCCTTATCACCGATGCCGCCGACCCGCTCTTGCGCGTTGTCGCCTGTATCGGCGCGCCCGGTTGCGCACAGGGCCGGGGCGAGACGCGCGGGCTGGCGCGGCGCCTTGCTGCCGAGGTGCCAAAGGGGCAACGCCTGCATGTCTCGGGCTGCGCCAAGGGCTGCGCCGCGCCGCGTGCCACAGACATCACCCTGACCGCCACCGCGCCAGCGCGCTATGACCTCATCCAAGAGGGTCGCGCCGATGCCCCACCTGACCTGCGCGGGCTGTCCCCCGCCGCCATCGCCTCTTACCTTAGAAAGTCCGCCGATGCCCCATAGCTATATCACCGACGGTGCCGAGATTTACCGCCAGTCCTTTGCCACCATCCGTGCCGAGGCGGCGCTAGCGCGTTTCACCCCCGAAGAAGAGATCGTCGCCGTGCGCATGATCCACGCCGCGGGCATGGTCGGGCTGGAGGAACACATCCGCTTTTCCGAAGGCATGGCCGTGGCCGCGCGGGCGGCGCTGGAGGACGGCGCGCCGATCCTCTGCGACGCCTACATGGTCAGCGAAGGCATCACCCGCAAACGCCTGCCACGCGAGAATGAGGTGATCTGCACCCTGCGCGACCCCTCAGTGCCGGATTTGGCCGCCGAGATGAGCAACACCCGCTCCGCCGCCGCGCTGGAACTGTGGCGGCCGCATCTGCAAGGCGCGGTGGTGGCCATCGGCAATGCGCCGACGGCGCTGTTTCACCTGCTCAACATGCTAGAAGACCCCGACTGCCCGCGCCCGGCGGCAATCATCGGCTGCCCGGTGGGCTTCATCGGCGCGGCGGAATCAAAAGAGGCGCTGATGCAGGATCTGCCAGTGCCCTCGATGATCGTGCCGGGGCGTTTGGGCGGCTCGGCGATCACCGTGGCGGCGGTGAACGCGCTGGCAAGCAGGGTGGAATGAAGATGGGCAAGGTTATCTGCGCGGGCCTCGGCCCCGGCGATCCGGAACTGATGAGCGTGAAATCCGACCGTGCCATTCGCGGCGCGCGGCATCTGGCGTATTTCCGCAAGAAAGGCCGCGCCGGACAGGCGCGGCGGATCGTTGAGGGGATGTTGCGCGATGACGTGGTGGAATATGCGATGGAATATCCCGTGACCACGGAGCTGCGGTTCGATTCGCCCGAGTATCGCGCCCAGATGGTCACCTTTTACGAGGAATGGGCGGACCGGCTCGAAGCACTGGCGCAGGATCACGAAGTGGTCGTGCTGTGTGAGGGCGATCCCTTCTTCTACGGCTCCTTCATGCATCTGCACACGCGGCTTCAGGGCCGCGCCGAGGTTGAGGTGCTGCCCGCGATCCCCGGTATGGTGGGCTGCTGGAACGCGCTGGATACGCCCTTCACTTGGGGTGATGACGTGATGACTGTGCTGATGGGCACTTTGCCTGAGGCCGAATTGACTGAGCATATGAAACGCGCCGATGCGCTGGTGGTGATGAAGACGGGCCGCAACCTGCCAACTGTGCGCCGAGCACTCGCGGCGGCGGGCAAGCTGGACAACGCATGGCTGGTGGAGCGTGGCACCATGCCCGATCAGCGGGTGGCGAAACTCTCCGAAGTGGCCGACGACGATTGCCCCTATTTCGCGATCGTCTTGGTCCATGGCCAAGGCCGCAGGCCGGAGGCGGAGGCATGAGCGGCATTCTCCATATCGCGGGCCTCGGCCCCGGTGACGACGCGCTTGTGACGCCAGAGGTGACTGAGGCGCTGGCGCAGGCCACTGACGTTATCGGCTATATCCCTTACGTCGCCCGCGTCGCCCCGCGCGAAGGGCTGACGCTGCATCCCACGGACAACCGGGTGGAGCTGGACCGCGCGACCCATGCGCTGCAATTGGCGCAAGCAGGCGCGCGGGTGGTGGTGGTGTCTTCGGGTGATCCGGGCGTTTTCGCCATGGCCTCGGCGGTGTTCGAGGCGGTGGAGCGTGACCCGGCGTTTGAGAGTGTCGACATCCGCGTGCTTCCCGGCATTACAGCAATGCTGGCGGCGGCAGCGCGGCTCGGTGCGCCCTTGGGTCATGATTTCTGTGCGATCAACCTCAGTGATAATCTTAAGCCTTGGACGATGGTCGAGCACCGTCTGCGGATGGCCGCGCGGGCGGATTTCGCCATGGCCTTCTACAACCCACGCAGCAAGTCGCGGCCCCATCAGTTTGCCGAAGCGCTGGACATTCTGCGCGCCGAATGCGGGCCGGATCGGCTGATCACCTTTGCTCGCGCCGTTACCACACCCGACGAGGCGTTCAACACCGTCACATTGGGCGAGGCCACACCGGAAATGGCGGATATGCGCACCGTGGTAATCGTCGGCAATTCAGCGACGCGCCGGGTTGGGCGCTATGTCTATACGCCGCGCAGCGCGGTATGATGTAGCCAATGC
Source organism: Sulfitobacter sp. HI0027 (assembly GCF_001634775.1). Classification (NCBI taxonomy): domain Bacteria; kingdom Pseudomonadati; phylum Pseudomonadota; class Alphaproteobacteria; order Rhodobacterales; family Roseobacteraceae; genus Sulfitobacter; species Sulfitobacter sp. HI0027. Next base: position 22,652 of record NZ_LWER01000328.1, on the reverse strand, counting down.
ATCACCTCGGTCACATCATTGGCGGCCACCTCGCCCGGCAGGACGGGCCGGTCGGCCAAAATCACCGGCAGGCCAAGCGCGCGGGCGGCATCCAGCTTGGCCCGCGCGCCGGAGCCACCGGCGTTCTTGGCGACCACATGGGTGATCGCATGGGTCTGCATCAGCGCGGTGTCGCCCGCCACGTCGAACGGCCCGCGGGCCAGCACGACCGTTGCCCGTGGCAGCGGCAGCGGGTCGCACGGCGGATCGACGAGGCGCAGCAGGTAGCGGTGCTGCGGTTTCGCGGCAAAAAGCGCCAGTTGCTGCTTGCCGATGGCCAGAAATACCCGCGCCGGGCTGTCGGGCAGGGCGGCGGGCAGATCGGTGATGTCGGGTACAAAGGTCCAATCGTCGCCCTCCTGCGGCTCCCACGGGGGGCGCTCGAACCGCACCAGCGGCAGGTCTTGTCGGGCGCAGGCGACAAAGGCATTGTTGCTCATCCCTGCGGCAAAGGGATGGGTGGCGTCGACGACATGTGTGATCGCCTCGGCCTTGAGGTAGGCCACCAGCCCGGCCACGCCGCCAAACCCGCCGACGCGGGTGGGCAGGGGCTGGGCCACGGGGCTGTCGGTGCGTCCGGCATAGGAAAACACCGCGTCGATCTCGGCTTTGACCAAGGCGCGCGCCAGGGCGCTGGCTTCGGTGGTGCCACCCAAAAGAAGGACGCGCATAATGGGTGACCCTTGGCTCAGCATCATCGGAATGCCCGACGATAGCGCGGATGCCTTGCCCCCGGCAAGCCGTGCGGCGCTGGCGGAGGCCGAGGTGATCTTTGGCGGACCGCGTCACTTGGAACGGGCAAGCGCAGGCACGCGCGGGCGGGCTTGGCCGGTGCCTTTCTCAGTCGAGCCGGTGCTGGCCGAGCGCGGCAAGCGGGTGGCGATGCTGGTGTCGGGCGATCCTTTCTGGTTCGGCGCGGGCGGCAGCATCGTCGGTGCGCTGGACCCGAGCGAATGGCGCAGCCTGCCCGCGCCCTCGACATTCTCGCTGGTGGCCAATGCGCTTGGCTGGCGGCTTGAGGAGGTCACTTGCCACGGGCTACACGCGGCACCGCTGGCGCAATTGCGCGCTGCGTTGCGTCCCAAGGGGCGGATGATTTGCCTGCTACGTGATGGGGATGCGCCTGCAGCACTGGCGCGGTTTCTCTGCGAACAGGGCGCAGGTACGGCGCAGATGCATGTGGCCGAACGGCTTGGCGGCTCTGACGCGCGGCTGCGCGCGGTGCAGGCCGATGGGTATGATCTGACGGATGTGCAGGCGCCCGTGGCCGTTGGGGTGGACCTGCCCGACGGCATCGGCCTACCGCGCGCGCCCGGCCTGCCGGATGACAGCTTTGCCAGCGATGGGCAAATTACCAAAGCGCCGGTGCGGGCGCTGACGCTGTCGGCGCTCGCCCCCCGGCAAGGCGACTTGCTGTGGGACATCGGCGCAGGCAGCGGCTCGGTCTCGGTCGAATTCTGCCTCGCCGGTGGTCGCGCCATCGCCTTTGAGCAGCACGCGGCGCGGGTGGAAAACATCACCCGCAACATCGCAGATTTCGGCCTGAACGCCCGGATGCAGGCCGCCCATGGCCGGGCGCCGGAGGTGTGGGTGGGGCATCCCTTGCCTGAAGTTGTTTTCGTCGGCGGCGGCGGCAACGCGGCGCTTTACGATGCCCTGCTGCCTGCGTTACCAGCAGGCACGCGGCTGGTCGCCAATGGGGTGACCCTGGAAACCGAAGCGCTTTTGGCGCAGCTTCACGCGGCGCATGGGGGCAGTCTTTTGCGGATCGAACTGGCGCAGGCCGCCCCGCTTGGCACGATGCGCGGCTGGCAGCCCCTGCGGCCCGTAGTACAATGGAGCGTGATACTATGAGAATGGCCGGGATCGGATTTCGGGGCGCGGCGAGCGTCGCCTCGCTGCGCGATGCGCTGGCACGGGCAAACCCCGACGGCCTTAAGATTGACGCGCTGGTGACCGAGGCGGCAAAGGCGCGCGCGACCGTGTTTCGCGACTTTGCCCAAGAACTCGGCGTGCCGGGGCTGGGCATCACCACCGAGGATTTGGCCCGCATGATAACCCCCACGCAATCGGCCCGGATCGAAGACCGCTTCGGCACCGGGTCACTCTCGGAAGCCGCCGCATTGGCCGCCGCCGGACCGGGAGCCGTATTGGTTGCCGAGCGCGTCGTTTCAGGCGATGCCATGGCCACAGCGGCGATTGCCGAGACGAAAGGAAAAACACCGTGACTGTACATTTTATCGGAGCGGGGCCGGGGGCGGCGGATCTTATCACCCTGCGCGGACGCGACCTGATCGCGGCCTGCCCGGTCTGCCTTTACGCCGGATCGCTGGTGCCCGAAGCGCTGCTGAGCCACTGCCCCGAAGGCGCGCGGATCGTCAACACCGCGCGGCTGTCGCTGGACGATATCATGGAAGAGATCGCCGCCGCCGATGCCGCAGGACATGATGTGGCGCGATTGCATTCCGGTGATCTGTCGGTCTGGTCGGCGATGGGCGAACAGCTGCGCCGGTTGCGCGAGATGGGCATCGCCTATGACGTGACGCCGGGGGTGCCGTCCTTTGCTGCGGCTGCCGCCGAATTAGGGGCCGAACTGACCCTGCCAGGCGTGGCGCAATCGGTCATCCTCACCCGCACCTCGGGCCGCGCCACCGCGATGCCCGAGGGCGAGACGCTGGCCAATTTCGCCCGCACCGGGGCAACACTGGCTATCCACCTGTCAGTGCATGTGCTCGATAAGGTCGTCGAAGACCTGACCCCGCATTACGGGGCCGATTGCCCGGTCGCCGTGGTCTGGCGCGCAAGCTGGCCCGATCAACGCATCGTCAAGGCGACGCTTTCGACCCTGCGCACCGAAGTGGGCGAGGAGATGGCCCGCACGGCGCTGATCCTCGTGGGCCATGCCCTTGGCGCTGAGGATTTCGGCGAAAGCCGCCTTTACGCCGCTGACTATGACCGTCGCTTCCGCCCCGTCGGGACCGAGCCGCGTTTCCCGGAGACCTCTTCATGATCCCCCCCGGCCTACTGATTTCCGCCCCCGCTTCCGGCACGGGCAAGACGACCTTGATGCTCGGTCTGCTGGCCGCGCTGCGTGCCGAAGGTGTCGCGGTGCAGCCGTTCAAGAGCGGACCGGACTACATCGATCCGGCCTTTCACACGGCGGCCTCGGGTCGGGCGTCTTTCAACCTCGACAGTTGGTCGATGGACCGCGCCCGGATCGAAGGGCTGGTCGGCAATGCCGATGGCGCTGAATTGATCCTTGGCGAAGGGTCGATGGGGCTGTTTGACGGTGTGGCCAAACCGGGTGCCTGTGGCAATGGGGCGAGCGCGGATGTCGCGGCGCTGATGGGCTGGCCGGTGGTGCTGGTGCTCGACGTGTCGGGTGCGGCGCAATCGGTGGCGGCCACGGCGCTCGGCTTTCGTGAAATGCGGCCCGATGTGGAATTGGCGGGCGTGGTGCTGAACCGCGTCGCCTCCCCCCGGCATGAGACGCTGGTGCGCGCGGGGATGGAGGCTGTTGGGATCAAGGTTTTCGGTGCTCTGCCGCGCCGGGTTGAGATCGAAATGCCCGAGCGTCACCTCGGGCTGGTGCAGGCGGGAGAGCAGGAAAACCTGCCCGATCTGCTGGGGCAGGCGGCAGCCTTCGTCGCGGCCCATGTCGATATCCCGGCGCTTCGGGCCGCCGCGCGGGGCACCTTGCAGAACCCGCCCGCGCCCGCACAGATCACCCCGCCCGGACAGCGCATTGCGCTGGCGCAGGACAACGCTTTTGCCTTCGTCTATCCGCATCTGCTGGCCGGTTGGCGCGCGGCGGGGGCAGAGATTTTGCCCTTCTCCCCGCTGGCGGATGAAGCCCCCGACGACAGCGCCGACTGCTGCTGGCTGCCGGGCGGCTACCCTGAACTCCACGCAGGCAAACTCGCCGCCGCTGCGCATTTTCGCAAAGGGCTGCGCGATTTTGCCGAAACCCGCCCCGTGCACGGCGAATGCGGGGGCTATATGGCGATGGGTGCAGGTATCATCGACAAAGAAGGGGCGCGGCACGAGATGGCAGGGCTTCTGGGGTTGGAGACCTCTTTCGCCAAGCGCAAGATGCATCTGGGTTACCGTCAGGCCGATCTTAACGCGCCGATCCCCGGCCATTCCGCACGGGCGGAGTTGCGGGGCCATGAGTTCCACTATGCCACGATCCTTGCAGAACCCGACGCGCCGTTGGCCCGGATCACCGATGCCAATGACCTTGAGGTGCCCGAGACTGGTTCGGTGCGTGAGTTCGCGGGCGGCGGGCGCGCCACGGGGACGTTCTTTCACATGATTGCGGCGCTGTGATGGGGGGCTTCGTTTCCTTCGTTTCCTCCGGGCCGGGCGATCCGGACCTGCTGACCGTCAAGGCCGTGGCGCGGTTGCAAGCGGCTGATGTGGTGCTGTTTGATGATTTGAGCGCAGGCCCGATCTTGGAGCACGCGCGGCCCGATGCGGACCTCATTGGCGTGGGCAAACGGGCCGGGCGCGCCTCGCCCAAGCAAGACCATGTGAGCCGGGTCTTGGTCGATCATGCACGGGCCGGGTTGAACGTTGTACGGTTGAAGTCCGGTGACAGCGGCATGTTCGGGCGGCTGGAAGAAGAAATCATCGCGCTGCGGGCAGCGGATATTCCTTTCGAGATCGTGCCGGGCGTGACCGCCGCCTCCGCCGCCGCCGCGACCGCAGGCATCCCGCTGACCCGCCGCATGACGGCGCGGCGGGTGCAATTCATTACCGGCGCAGATGTGACTGGCGAACTGCCGAGTGATGTGAACATGGCCGCCTTGGCCGATCCGATGGCGACCACCGTGGTCTATATGGGCAAACGCACCTTTGCCGGGCTTGCCGCGCGGCTGATCGAACACGGGTTGCCCGGCACCACGCCCGCGCTGCTGGCCGAGGCGGTTTCGACTCCGGCGGAGAAGGTGCAGCGCTTTACCATCGAAACTCTGGCGCGCCATCTGGAGACTGCCAGCAGCACCACGCCCGCGCTGATCTTTTACGGGCCTTTGGCCGAGTTCGAGGCGTGAAGGCTTTCGTCTGCACCTCCTGCACCGCCGATGGTGGTTTTCTGGACGTGGTGCGCGCCGGATTGCCTGATGTGGAGATCGAGGGCATCGACTGTATGTCAGGTTGCACCCGGGCGCAGACGGTTGCCTTTCGCGCGCCGGGCAAGGTGGCCTATCTGTTCGGAGAGATCACGGAAGCGGACATGGATGATCTGCGCCGTTTCGTGACGCTCTATGCCGCCTCTTCTGATGGGAAATTCTCCGACGCGCGGGTGCTCGGCGGGCTGCGTTTGAAGGCGATCGCGAGGATACCGGGATGACTGATCTGGAACTGACATTGATCGGCATCGGCACCGGCAACCCTGAGCATCTGACGCTGCAAGCGATCCGGGCGATGAACGCGCAAGACCTGATCCTGATCCCGCAAAAGGGCGCGGGCAAGGACGATTTGGCAGGTCTCCGGCGCAGTATCTGCGACGAGGTGCTGACCAATGAGGCGGTGCAGATCGTCGGCTTCGACCTACCCGTGCGTGACCCCGCGATTGAGGAGTATCGCGCCCGCGTCGATCACTGGCATGACGCGATCGCGGATGCCTGGCGCGCGGCAATGGCGCAGCATCCAACGGCGCGGCGGGTGGCGCTGCTGGTTTGGGGGGATCCGTCGCTCTATGACAGCACGTTGCGCATCGCCGCGCGGCTGGATCCTGCACCCCGCATGACCGTGATCCCCGGCATCACCTCCCTGCAAGGGCTGACCGCGTCTCATGCGATCCCGCTCAATGAAATCGGTGCGCCCTTCATGGTGACAACCGGGCGGCAGCTGCGCGATCACGGCTGGCCCGAGGGGGTCGATACGTTGGTGATCATGCTTGATGGGGATTGCGCTTTTCAGACGCTGGACCCAGCGGGTGTGGAGATCTGGTGGGGGGCCTATGTCGGCATGACTGAAGAGATCATCCGCCATGGCCCACTGGCCGAGGTGACTGAAGATATCATCGCCACGCGTGCCGCGGCCCGTGCGGCGCATGGCTGGATCATGGATATCTATCTGCTGCGGCGGAGTTAAGGCTCAGGTATCCGGGTCAACCTTGCCGCGCATTGCCTTAACCTCGCCACGCACCTTCTTGGCCTTGAGACGGCGTTTCTTTGAGCCAAGCGTCGGGCGGGTCGCGATGCGGCGTTTGGGCGGGGTCAGGGCGGTGCGGATCAACTCGGCCAGCCGCTCGCGGACCAATTCGCGGTTGCGCGCCTGACTGCGGGTTTCGTCACATTGCAACACCAGCGCGCCTTCGGTGGTCCAGCGCCGCCCGGCCAAACGGCGCAGGCGGTTTTTGACGGGCTGCGGCAGCGATGGCGAGGTGGCGGCCTCGAACCTCAATTCCACCGCCGAGGAGACCTTGTTCACATTCTGCCCGCCGGGGCCGGAGGCGCGCATGAAGCTTTCGGTCAGCTCCCAGTCGTGAATGGCGATGTCATCGTTGATGTGCAGCATGGGCTCTCCTTGCCCGGTAACATGCCAGTCTGCGCCGTGAGGGTGAAGGGGGAATGCGAAATGGGCCGCCCCTTGCGGAACGGCCCAATCGAATGGTTTCAGGAGGGGGATCGGTTAGACCGATGTCCACCAGGTGGTTGCACTGCCAGGGGCTGCCCTAGCAAGAAACCCCGCTGGCTGTTCCGACACCTCGCTCCAATACCTTTCTTGACACTGGATCACCTCCTTTACATTTGTTGAACTCACCCTGAGCGTTGCACAGGTTTTGAAATTCGCAAAGCGTTTTTTTGGACGGTGCGGCGGCAAGGGGGCGGGCCCCCCTGCGCCGGTATCAAGCGCGGGCAGTCAGCCGAGCGGTCAGCAGCCGGAAGGGGATCAGCGCGATCAGCGCGATGGCCAGTTTCACCGACCAATCCGCCACGGCGAGCGAGACCCAAAGCGGCGCAACGGGGCCTGCGCCCAACAGCGGCAAAGCCTCGGTCGCCCAAGCGACATCGGTCGCGGGGTGGATGAACGACAGGCTGGCCGAGAACGCGATGGAGAAAAACAGCGCCGTGTCGATCGCGCTGCTGATCAGCGTGCTGATCAAAGGCGCGCGCCACCATGCGCCATCGCGAAAACGGTTAAAGATCATCACGTCCAAAAGCTGCGCCACGAGGAAGGCCGAGCCCGAGGCGACCGCGATGCGGACCGTCACTAGCGGGCCGAATTCGCCCATGATCTGTGTCCCAATCAGCGAGCAGATCAACCCGACGACGAACCCCACCAACACGACCCGGCGCGCGGCAGAGGCACCGTAAAGGCGGTTCATCACATCGGTGACGAGGAAAGCCAGCGGATAGGTGAAAGCGCCCCAAGTCAGCCATTGGCCGAATAGAAACTGAACAAGGATATTTGAGGCCACGACGATGGCGGCCATGGCAAGAATGCCGGGAAGATAGGTGCGTGTCATATGTGGACCGTTTTGTGCAAGGGTGCGGCGACTTGGCCTGCGGGGATCGCAGACGGAACGGTCTTTAGCCCTCGACACCCGGTTTGGCAAGGATCAGCTCTACCACCTCATTGCGCTGCATGACGAAGAAGTTGTCGTCCGACAGCAGAGTCAGCCGGGTTTGTCCCGCCGCGTCCTGCCAAGTGCTGAGCGCTTCGAGGTTGTCGTATTGACCGGGGCCGGAGGTCAGCAAGGTTACCTCCCCAAGCCCCGGCGCGGTCAAATCAAAGCTGCGGATGCGGCTGCGAAAGCCCAATGGCGTGATCGTCCGCTCTAGCAGATAGAGCGTGCCATCCTCGGCAAAATCCGCGTCCACCGGCAAGAACGGCCCATGGCGTGGGATCTCTGCGGCGATTGTCCATGCGGTGCCATCAAAGGCATAAAGCGGGATGGGGCCCGATGTGGGGCCGCCGCCTTCGGGGGCGGCAAAGAGCCGTCCATCGGGATGGGCGGCCAATGTCTCCATCCCCGCGTTCGGCGCGAAGCCAGCGAAGTCGTCATGTCTGGGCAGAGGGGTGGTGACCCCGCTTTCAGGCGCAAGCCGAGCGACGTGGTGATCGTGTTCGAACGAGATGTAGAGTTGCCCAGTGTCGTCAAGCGCCAGCGCTTCGGCATCGCGCATTTGACCGCGCAGGGCTTTGCCATCGGCCCCTTTGAGCGGGGCGTTTTCCTCAAGCTCAAGGGCCACCAAACGGCCCGCCTCGCGAACCATGCGCGCTTGCACAACGCGGCCCCGGTCCGAGACCGCCGTCAGGCGCGTGCCATCGGCATTGACCTCGACCCCGGAAAATCCGCCGAACCACGGGGCCGGGTGGCTCCATGTCAGCACGCTGTCGACCTGCACCACCGGCTCTGTCTGCGCGGCGGGGGCCACGCAGGCAATGAGCAGGAAGAACGGGAGACAGGCGCGGATCAGTTTGCGTTCAAAACGGCGTTGCATTGGGCAGGCAGGTCCGCAAGCAGGATGTCGCGCTTGGGCTTGGGTTTCGTTTTGGGGGCCGTTGGATCGGGCTTTGGTGGGTTCAGGATATTGGCCTGCCACTGCCGCGCATCGGCGCAGCCGTCACCCGGCGGGGGCGGGGCCTGATCCACACAGCCGCGCGCGCCTGTTGGGCAGGCGATGCGGACGTGGAAATGATAGTGATGCCCGTACCAAGGCCGGATTTTGCGCAGATAGCTGCGGTCGCCCTTTTCATCGGCACACATCTGCACCTTGGCGCCGGGGAAGACGAAGATACGCGCGGTGCGGGGGTCTTGGGCCGCGGCCTTGACCACCTCGTGATGCGCGGGCGTCCAAGAGGAATTGACATAGGCCCCACTCGCCCGGCGCATGGAGATCGACGAGATGTTCTCGCGTTGCGCCCGGCTGAGGTTCAGCGACTTCGGCGGCAGCATCCAGATATCGGCGTCCAAGCCGATCTGGTGGCTGGCGTGACCGGTCAGCATCGGCCCCCCGCGCGGCTGGCTCATATCGCCGACATAGATGCCTTCCCAGCCCGGCTGCTGCGCGGCCTTGCGGCTGAGTTTCTTGACCACGTCGACCATCTCGGGATGGGCCCAGTTGCGGTTGCGCGACAGGCGCATGGCCTGCCATGTCGGACCCGTCTCGGGTAATTGCTCGGCCCCGGCAAGGCAGCCTTTGGAGTAGCTGCCGAAAGCCGCCGAGGATTGCGTAGAGGCAAAGCTCTTGGCCCCGAAAAGCTGCTTGGCCGCGACTGTGCTCAAGGCGCCGCCCGAAGAACCGATGGTCGGCAGGGCGACTTTCTCACCGCTGATGTCGGTTTCGGTCCGGTCGCCCCCGCAAGACGCCAGCGCAAAGGCCAGTGCCACGGAGGTCAGGGTGCGAAGCAGCGTCATGTGGCGAAATCTCCCTTGGGTTTGACCCACGCTAACAGGATCAAACCGACGATGAAAAGCCCCACGACGGGGGTGATGCCCAGCCGTTGGCTGCCGGTGAGGTCACTGGCCAAGGCAATCAGCGCCGGGGCGAGGAACGAGGTCGCCTTGCCCGACAGCGCGTAAAGGCCAAAAGCCTCGGTCATCCGCTCGGGGTTTCCTTGCCGTGTCAGCATGTTACGCGAGGAAGCCTGTAGCGCACCGCCCGCCGCCCCGATAGAGGCACCAGCGACGTAGAAGAGGATATCCGGCAGGGCAGACCCCTCAGGCAAAGAAACGCCCATGACAGAATTCGGCCCCAACGAGATGATCAAACAGGCAGTCGCCACAAGGATGATGCAGCAGGCCACGATCACCGGCATCGGCCCGATGCGCCGGTCGATCCGCCCGCCCAGCACGCAGAACACCGCGCCCGAGATAGCGGCAAGGATGCCAAAGATGCCGATCTCTTGAATCGACCAATCCAGCACGCCAAGCGCATAGACCCCGCCGAAGGTATACATGCCATTCAGCGCGTCACGGTAGAACATCGAAGAGCCGAGATAGGCCAGCAGCGAGGGGTGTTTTGGCAGACCGCGCAGGGTGCGCAGCAGATCCGACAGACCCGCACCCACGCGGTAGCGTTGGGCACCGGGTTTCGGCGTGTCGCGCACATAGAGGAAGAAGGGGATCATGAAGACGGCATACCATATCGCCGCAAGCGGCCCGACAATGCGGGTGTCGGCCTTGGTCGCCGGGTCCAGCCCGAACAGCGGCGTCAGCCCCGCCATGGTGCGCCCGTTCGCGCCACTTTGAAACAGGGCGATCATCGCGATCAGCGCCAGCACCCCGCCCGCATAGCCAAAGGCCCAGCCATCGCCAGAGATGCGCCCGCGTTCACCCGGGTCGGGGTGCAACTCGGGCAGATAGGCGTTGGTAAAGATCGTGGCGAATTCCATCCCGACCAAGCCGATGCCGAAAAAGAACAATGCCCAAAGCATTGAGAAATCTGCCGGGGCTGTCCACCACAGGGCGGCTGCGCCGATCACATACATCGCCGAAAACAGCCAGATCCATGGCATCCGACGGCCCGAGGAATCTGCCACCGCGCCCAAGATCGGCGCCAGTATGGCAATCGCGATCCCGGCCAGCGCCAGACCATAGCCCCAATAGGCCTGCGCTTGGGCTTTCGCGGCGGAAAGCTCCATCCCGCCGTCGACCAGCGCGTTGGTCGCGGTTTGGGCGAAATAGGGGCCAAAGATAAAGGTCAGCAGCAGGGTGTTGTAAGGCTGGCTGGCCCAGTCGAAAAAGTACCATCCCCAGATGCGCTTGCGCCCGCCTGTCTGTGCCATGTTGCGCCCCTTCGCGGCCTGCTCTTTTCCAAGTTAGAGCAGGGCGCGGCGCAAGGCGCAAGCGCCAGTCGTGGCGGGGTTGAAACGTGGGGCTGCCGGTCGGGTCAGGCGGAAAGGTGCGGTGCAGCTTCGGGCACGGGCGCGCCGTCTTGCATCGGCGGCCACGGGCGGTGGCTGTCGGCACGGATCCATTCGACCACCCAGCCGGGCACCTCGGGCGAAGGTTGCTGCCGCCCCATGGCGCGCAGCACCTTTTCCGGCGGGATCAACCCATTGCGATCGGTCACGGCAGAGCGGTAGAGCACATGGCTCGCGCATTCGCCGTTCTTCTTCCACATGGATTGTTCCAGATAGATGAACTTGTCATCCCAACACAGCGTCCGGCTGCGCATCTCGAACTTCTCAAACATGCGGATGCGGCGGCGGAACCGGGTGCTGGAGCCTGCGATTGTGATTGCCCATTTGTTTTGGCGAAGCAGCGCAATCAACCCGGCACGCTGCGCCATGGCGGTGCGGCCCAGATCATACAGCGACAGCGCCCGCCCGTTGTTCAGCTCCATCCAGATATCAAGGTCATGCGGCCAGCAGATGTGATGGCTGACATGGGTGTCGGTCAGGTTTTCCAACGGCGCCTGCCGCGCGGCGACGATGACGTCTTTGGCCATGCGGATGATCGGGAACATGGGGCTTTCCTTTGTCGTGACGGTGCCGATCTGCGGCGGAAGCGCTGCGCGGTCAAGCATATACGTCGCGGCACTCTTGCCCTTTGCGGGCGGGGCGCTTAACTGTCTTGCGTCACACCAAGGGGATATTCCATGACGTCACTGTTCCAAATCCTGATGCTGCTTTTGAACATCGTTTGGTTCATCGTCATCGCCCATGTCATCATGTCTTGGTTGATCAATTTTCAGGTGCTGAACCTGCGCCAGCCTTTGGTTGCGCAAATCTGGGACGGGCTGAACCGCATTCTAGAGCCGGTCTATAGCCGCGTGCGCAATGTGATCCCGCCGATGGGTGGTTTGGATCTGGCACCATTGATCGTGCTGATCGTCGTGGCCATCGCGCGGATCGTGCTGACAAACAACGCGGCGGCCTTCTACTGACCCGTGCCAAGGCGGGCCCGCGCGCCCATGTCGCGCGCATCGGGCCTTGTTCACGGTTTGTTAGTGTGGGAGTCTGCATAAAAAGAGCAGACAATCTTACAGGTTCTCCATGACAGGCGCTGCCACGCTTCTTCGTGATGTATTCGGTTTCGACGGGTTCCGCCCCGGCCAGCAAGAGATTGTTGAGGCCGTGACCGAGGGCGAGAACGTGCTCGCCATCATGCCCACGGGCGGCGGCAAGTCCTTATGTTTCCAACTCCCTGCGCTGATGCGCGAGGGGGTGACAGTGGTCATCAGCCCGCTCATCGCCCTGATGCGCGATCAGGTGCGCAGCCTGCAAGAAGCGGGCGTCGCGGCGGGCGCGCTGACCTCGGGCAACACGTCTGAGGAGACCGACGCGGTTTGGGAGGCGTTGGAGGCAGGCACCCTCAAACTGCTCTATATGGCGCCGGAGCGGCTGGCCGCAGGCTCGGCCATGGGCATGTTGCGGCGCGTTGGCGTCAATCTCATCGCCGTAGACGAGGCGCATTGCGTCAGCCAGTGGGGTCATGATTTCCGCCCCGATTACCTGCGCATCGGTGAATTGCGCCGCACGCTGAACGTGCCACTTGCGGCCTTCACTGCCACGGCGGATGCCGAAACGCAGGTGGAGATCGTTGAGAAACTGTTCGACGGCACGCCCCCGCGCGCCTTTCTGCGCGGCTTTGACCGGCCTAACATCCACCTCGCCTTTGCCGCCAAGAACAAGCCGCGCGATCAGATCCTGAACTTCGCCGCCGCGCGCAAGGGGCAGTCGGGCATCGTCTATTGCGGCACGCGGGCCAAGACCGAAGGGCTGGCCAAGGCGCTGCGCGATCAGGGGCAGGAGGCGCTCCATTACCATGGCGGGATGGAGGCCGAAGACCGCCGCATCGCCGAGCGTCGGTTCCAGCAAGAGGACGGGTTGATCATCTGCGCCACGGTGGCTTTTGGCATGGGGGTCGACAAACCGGACATCCGTTGGGTCGCCCATGCGGACCTGCCGAAATCGATCGAGGCCTATTATCAGGAGATTGGCCGCGCCGGGCGTGACGGCGCCCCGGCCGAGACGCTGACCCTCTTTGGCCCCGATGACATCCGCTTGCGCCGCAGTCAGATCGACGAGGGGCTGGCCCCGCCCGAACGCCGCGCCGCCGATCACGGGCGGCTCAACGCGCTGCTCGGTTTGGCCGAGGCGCTGGAGTGTCGTCGCCAGACCTTGCTGGGCTATTTTGACGAGACCGAAATCACCTGCGGACGCTGCGACCTCTGTGATACGCCCGCGGATGTGTTCGATGGCACCACGGCAGTGCGCAAGGCGCTCTCGGCCATGCTGCGGACTGACGAATGGTTCGGCGCGGGCCATCTCATCGACATCCTTCTGGGCAATGAGACCGACAAGGTCCGCCAGCGCGGGCATCAGTCGCTGCCGACCTACGGCGTGGGCGGGGAATACAGCCGCAATGAATGGCAGGCGGTGTTCCGGCAGATGATGGGCCATGACCTCGTGCGCCCCGATGCTGAACGCCACGGGGCCCTGCGCATGACCGATGCCGCCCTGCCGATCCTGCGCGGCGAGGCGTCGATCAACCTGCGGCGGGACACGATCAAGGCGGCAGGGGCCAATCGCCGACCTGCCGTTAAAGCGATGGCCAGCGATGAAGACGCGCCGCTGCTGTCGGCGCTCAAGGCCAAGCGCCGCGCATTGGCCGAGGCGGCGCGCGTGCCTGCCTATATCATCTTCACCGACCGCACTCTGATCGAGATGGCAGAGGCGCGCCCGCAAAACCTTGATGCCATGGCCCGTATCGGTGGCGTGGGCGCGAAAAAGCTGGAAAACTACGGCGCCGCTTTCCTTGAGGTCATCAACAGCGAAGCGCAGCCGATGCATAAGGCCCGGCGCAAGCTGGCGGGCCGCGAGGCGGGCAATGTCTATGACCAGTTGTTGCAGGTGCAGGCCGATCTGGCGCGCGGCGAACAAGGCACCGACAAGCCGCTGAGTTGCTCTGCGGCGATGCTGGCAAAGGTGGCGCAACTGCGCAGTGCCGACAGTTCCGCGATTGAACGCTTGCTCGGCGACAAACGCGCCGAACGCTTTGGCCCCGCCTTTCTGGACGTTCTGCGCGACGCGGGCTAAATCACCCCGACACGCCCCAAGGAGACTGCCATGCTCGTCGTTATTTCCCCCGCCAAACGCCTTGATTGGGCCGAACGCGATGTCGCGGTTACCCAGCCTGATTTTCAGGAAGATGCTGTGCGGCTGGCGACGACCGCGCGCAATCTCACCTTGGGCAACCTCAAAGACCTGATGGGGCTGAGCGACGATCTGGCCCGTCTCAACCGCGACCGGTTTCAGGCGTTCGGAGCCGAGCCCAGTGCCGACACCACCCGCCCCGCCGCGCTGGCCTTTGCCGGCGACACCTATCAGGGGCTGGAGGCCGCGAGCCTTGATTCCGATGAGATGACCTATGCCCAAGAGCACCTGCGCATCCTGTCGGGTCTCTATGGCGTGCTGCGCCCGCTCGACGCGATCCAAGCCTACCGGTTGGAGATGGGCAGCAAGCTGAAAACCCGCCGCGGTGGCAACCTCTATGACTATTGGCGCGACAGCCTGTCAAAGGCGCTGAACGCGCAGGCCGAGGCCACCGGCAGCGATGTTCTGGTGAACTGCGCCAGTCAGGAATACTTTGGCGCGGTCGACCTCAAAGCGCTGAAATTGCGCGTGATCACCCCGCAGTTCATGGAAGACAAGGGCGACGGTAAAGGGCCGAAAATCGTTAGCTTTTTTGCCAAGAAAGCACGCGGTGCCATGGCGCGGTATATCGTGCAGCACCGGGTGAATGATCCCGAGGGGCTGCGGGATTTTGACAGCGGCGGCTATGCCTATCAGCCCGATACCTCGACGCCCGAGCGTCCGGTCTTTGTCCGACCCTATCCGTCGACCTGATCTGGGGGCGGGGGGCAATGCGCGCGATCCCGCCATATGCCACCTTCCGGGCAATTGCCGCGCATGGCGAAGGGGGGTAGACCTAGCGCCATGAAATACCCGCTCGTCACCGCTGCTCTTCTTGCCTGTGCAACGCCGCTTGGCGCGCATCCGCATATCTTCGTCGATACCGGGTTCGAAGTGATCGTCGATGCCGAGGGGCGGTTGACCCATCTGCGGATCACATGGGCCTATGACGAATTCTATTCTCTGTTGGTGACCGAGGATCGCGGGCTTGATCCCGATTACGATGGCGTGTTGACCGAGGCAGAGGTGGCCTCACTCAACGGGTTCGACATGCGTTGGATCGAAGGGTTCAACGGCGATACGGTCTTGCTGAACGGCGGTGAAGAGATCGCGCTTTCTGGGCCGCAAGAGGTGGCGACGACCTTTTCCGAAGGCCGGATCATCACCAGCCATCTGCGGGCGGTCGAGGGCGATGCGCCTGACGCGAATGGGCTGGTCATTAAACCCTATGACCCGACCTATTACACTGCCTATGAGGTGACTCAGAAGGTGACCGTGCAAGGCGATGACGCCTGTCGCGCGCGGGTCAAGATGCCAGAGATGAACGCCGATCTGCGCGAACTTCAGCAGGATCTGAGCGCCTTGGACGCGAATACCGATCCGAACGATGTCGGCCTGCCTGAAATTGGCGAAGCCTTGGCCAATGAGGTGGTGATCACATGCGACGCATCATAGCGCTGGCCGCATTGGCGACCCTGCTGGCGCTGGCGGCGCTGTGGTGGACGGGGGGCTTTAACGCGCTGGCCCATTGGGCGGCGGGGCAACAACGCGGGTTTCAAAACAGCATCGCCAGCGGGCTGCGCGCCACGCGGGGGGGCGATACGGCGGCGTTCTGGGCGGTGCTGCTGGCGTCTTTTGCCTACGGCGTGGTGCATGCGGCGGGGCCGGGGCATGGCAAGATCGTGATTGGCGGCTATGGGCTGGCGCGCTCTGTGCCCATGCTGCGGCTGTCGCTGATCGCTCTGGCCGCCTCGCTGGGTCAAGCGGTGACAGCGGTGGTCTTGGTCTATGCGGGGACCCTGCTTTTGGGCCTTGGCCGTGAGGCGCTGGTGGGCGTGACCGAAGACATCATGGCCCCGGCAAGCTATGGCGCGATTGCCCTTATCGGGCTTTGGCTGATCTGGCGTGGGCTGCGCCATGCGCGGCAAAAGAAGGTGGTGCACAGCGAAGAAGTCTGCGGCCATTGCGGTCATGCCCATGGGCCGAGCTTGGCGCAGGTCCAGCAGGCGGGCAGCCTGCGTGATGCGCTGCTTTTGATTGCTGGGATCGCCATCCGTCCCTGCACCGGGGCGCTGTTCGTGCTGGTGATCACTTGGCATATGGGCATCGGCGGTGTCGGTGTTTTGGGCGCTTTTGCCATGGCCCTTGGCACCGGGTTGATCACCATCGCCACCGGCCTTGCCGCCACGGGGTTGCGGGCGGGGGTGCTTGGTGGGCTCGCCGGATCGCCGCGCTTGGCACAGGCCGCGGCGGTGGCAGAGCTGACGGCAGGGCTTATCGTCGTCACGCTTGCGGGCGGGCTGCTGCTTCGCGCGCTTTAACGGCGGCCTTCGCGCAGCCAAGCGGCAATGATGAACAGGGCCGAGAGCAACAGCACCAGCCAGCCCGGCAGCAGCGGTGTTTGCCGCACATCGCGGGTCTCATAAGCGCCACGTGGGGTCAGCCCCAGCCAGCCGCGTCCGGCAGCCGGACGGCCAAGGCGCACGTCGCGCAGGCGCGGCAGCCCGTCTTCCACCCGTGCCACGCCACCGCGCAGGGTGTCGATGGCTGGGCGCAGTGCTGCGTCACTGGCAATCGTCTCAATAAACTCGCGCGGGGCAGCAGGGCCGAGGCCGATGACAGTCACCTCCTCACCGTTTTCCAATCGGTAGAGGCCCATCTCCTCGCCCGTGAATTCAGCCTCGAAACGGCCCGGACCAGCGGGGGCGAGGGGCACTTCGGTGGTGCTGCCATCGGGGGCGGTGATGGTGACGGGAGGCACGGTTTCATCCAAGGTGCGCCGGGTGATGCGCATGGTGCGGCCTTGGGCGGTGGCGGTCAGCGCCTCCTCCTCAAGCTCGGGTTCTTTCATCATCCAATGCGCCAAACGGCGCAGCAGTTCCAACTGCGGGCCACCGCCCTCATAGCCCCGGTTCCAGAGCCATGCATGATCTGAGGCCAGCAGCGCCACGCGGCCCTCGTCGACGCGGTCGAGCACCAGCAGTGGGCGGTCGTCTGCGCCGCTCATGACCACATCGCCACGCTCAGCCGTCACGTCGATCTGGCGCAGCCAACGGCCCCAGTCGCCTTTGCCCGGCAGTTCGGCTGTCACGGGATGGCGCTGACCGATGTCGGTCACGACGGGGGGGAAGGCTTCCTCCAAAACCCGCGCGGTGGGGGTGGCGGGCAGCACCGTACCAAGCGGCGACCGGTAGAGGCTGTCGGCGCTGGCAAAATCCGGCCCCGCCGCTACCAGCACCGCGCCGCCCTTGCGCACATATTGCGCCACGTTGTCGAGGTAGAGCGCAGGTAGGATGCCACGCCGCTGGTAGCGGTCAAAGATGATCAGGTCAAAGTCGTCAATCTTGTCCATGAACAATTCGCGCGTCGGAAAAGCGATCAGCGACAACTCGTTCACCGGCACGCCGTCCTGCTTGTCGGGCGGGCGCAGAATCGTGAAATGCACCAGATCGACCGCGCTGTCGGACTTCAGCAGGTTGCGCCATGTGCGCCCCCCGGGATGCGGCTCGCCTGAGACGAGCAGCACGCGCAGCCTGTCGCGCACCCCGTTCATCTGGATCAGTGCGGCATTGTTGCGGTCGGTCAACTCGCCCTCGGCTTCGGGCAGGGAGAACCGGATCACATTGCGCCCCCCATGGGGCAAGGCAACGGGCAGTTCGAGGTCTTGGCCAATGGGAACGTCAAAGCTTTGCGGTTCCTCGCCGTCGACAGAGATATCAAGCCGGGTCAGCCCCCCGTCCTCGGGCGCGGCGCCCAGATCGTCGATGCGCAGGGTCAGGGTTACAGGCTCGCCGATAATGGCAAAGGCGGGCGCATTGCGCACGGTCAGGCGACGGTCCCAATCCTCGGCACGACCTGTTTGCAGCAGGTGCAGCGGCGCGGGCAGGTCAAGCGGCAGGTCCGCGTCATGCACCCGGCCATCACTGACTGCCAAAATGCCCGCGATCCGCGAACGTGGCTCTTCGGCCAGCGCATCAGCCAAGGTGGTCATCAGCCGTGTGCCCGCGTCCTCGGACCCGTCTGGTACGGTGATCCGGCGCAGTTCAGTGTTGGGGCGTGCAGTGATGCGGGCGGCCATCGCCTCGGCGGCGGCATCGGTTTGATCGGCACGGTCGGAAAGCCGCTGGCTGGCGCTTTTGTCTTCGAGCAGCAGGACGATGTCCGACAGCGGTGCGCGGTCCTCGGTTTGATAGGAGGGGCCAGCTAATGCGGCAAGCACAACCACAGCGGCCAGCCCCCGCAGTGCCCAGCCCGACAGGCCACGCCACACCGCCAACAGAACGCCGAGCACGGCAAGCACCGCCAGCCCAATCAGCAGCGGCAGCGGGATCAGCGGGTCGAAAAGCACGGTTCCGGTCATTGGCCCAACCTATCGAGCAGCGCAGGCACATGGACCTGATCGGATTTGTAGTTGCCCGTCAGCACATGCATCACAAGGTTCACGCCAAAGCGGTAAGCCAACTCGCGCTGCCGTTCCCCGGCATAGCCGCGCCCGATGGGCAGCAGCGGCGCACCATCGCGGCGCACAGCCCAAGCGGCGGCCCAATCGTTGCCGCCGATCACCACCGGGGTCACCCCGTCGTTTAGATTGCGAAACGGCATGCCCTCAATCCGTTCGGCATCAGGCGGCGCGGCCTCCACCCAGACATCGCGGCTGGTGTAGCGGCCGGGGTAGTCCTGCAGCAGATAGAAGGTGCGGGTCAACACATGGTCGCCGGGTAGCGGCTCAAGCGGTGGTATGTCGAGCGGGGCGGCCAATTCCTGCAACTTGCGCCTGTTCGGGCTGGCGGCACCATAGCTTGCGATATCTGCGTCGCGGGTATCAAACAGGATCAACCCGCCCGAGCGGAGGTAGTCGTTCAGCTTGCCATAAGCCTCGGTTGAGGGCTGCGGTTGATCGGGGGTAACGGGCCAATAGAGGATCGGGAAAAAGGCGAGTTCGTCCCGCTCCAAATCGACACCTGTGGGCAGGGCAGGTTCTACTGTGGTGCGAAAATAAAGCGTGTCCGACAGGCCGGTCAGCCCGGCGCGGGCGACCTCGTCAACGTCGCTATTTCCGGTCAGCACATGGGCCAGCGTGACTTCGGAGGCGGAGCGCACGGCAAAGCTTTCGGGGTCAGTCTCTTGCGCGTCCCCCATCTGTGGCAAGCCCAGCCCCAAGATCAGCGCCAGAGTACCAGCCGAGCGGCGCAGCAGCAGCCCCGAGAGGGCGAGAGAGGCCAGCACATCGGCAACCAGTAACAGGATCGCGAGGCTCAGAAGTGCTCCGGCCAGCGGCTGTTCCGGCGGCAGCGCAAGACCACGCAGCGGCACATCCGAGGGCCATGTGGCGGGGGTGAGCGTGGTCTCAGCAGTCAGCACATTGCGCGCCAGCCGTCGGTCTTCTGAGCCGTAGATGCCGGGGGGTAGCGCAGGGCCAGCGGGGGCCGAAATCAAGTCAGGCCCCGCGACACCGGGCAGGTTGCCCGCGTCCGACAGGGTGCCGAAACCGTCCATCACCCGCAGCGGGGTCCATGTGGTGCCCTCAAGGCTGCCGGCCTCGGGCGTGCTGGCACCAGAGGACACAGCCAGCCGCTCCATCATCTGCACGAAAAGGCCCGACAGCGGCAGGGTCGACCACTCCGCCGTGGCGGTAACGTGGAAAAGCACGATCTGCCCCTGACCCACAGCCTTGCCCGTGACCAGCGGCGTGCCGTCACTCAGCGACGCAATCACCCGGTCGGCCAGTGTCGGGTCCGGTTGCGCCACGACCTGAGCGGAAACGGTCACGTCCTCCGGCACCGGCAGGCCAAAGAAGGGAGAACCGTTGGGGAAAGGGGCCAGCGCTTTGGGCTCCCCCCAAGACATTGCCCCGCCCACGCTGCGCCCCCCGGCGCGCAGGCGCACAGGCATCAGCGGGTCTTCGTCGACGCGGCTGACATCACTGGCGGCGATGCGCGGTCCGGCGAAGCGAATGAGCATACCGCCCGCGTCAATCCACTCTTGCAGCGGCTCCGCCTCGGCGGGGCTAAGCGTGGCGACATCGGCCAGCACGATTACATCGGGGTTGGCGGGCAGCACGTCGGTCAGGGTGCCGTCGATCAAATCCGCGTTCGGGGCCAGCGCCTGTTCGATATAGTGCAGCGGTGAGAGCAGTTGCAGCCCCTCCTGCGCCCCGCGCCCGCTGATCAGCGCGACCTCACGGCGGCGCAGCCCGTCGTCGACCAAGGTGCGCGCCCCGGCAGAGCGTTGGCCCGCGATATCGAAAGAGGTCAGTCGCGCGCGCAGTTCGGCGGGCAGCGACAGGGAGGTGGTGGCCTCGGTCGCCCCCGCCTCGAAACTTGCGTTGGCGGTGGCCAGCACGCGAGCGTTGCCTGCCGGATCACGGCCATGGGCCTGCACCACGGCCTCGCGCTCCGGGCCGGGAATGGCGCGGCGCAGGGTCAGGTCGATTGCGCCATCTTGGTAGACCGCAGGCGCGATGCCGATGACATTGCTCGCCGATTGATGCACCTCCACCGCGCCTTTGGATTGCAGCTCGGCGCGCAGATCATCGCGGCCCGGATAGTCCAAGCCATCGCTGAACCACATCGTGTCAAAAGCGGGCAGGTCTGCCATGATTTCGGTTGCGCGGGTGATGTTTGCCGGGGCGGGTTGCCACGGCGCGGGCGTGAGCCCGGCAAGGCGGCTGCGCCATGCGTCGGCGGATTGGAAGGTCGGTACCTGCGGGTCGGTCAGAGTCAGGATGCCCACGGTCCGCTCGGCCCGGCCGGTGCGGGTTAGCTGCGCGTCTACAGCAGCTAACTGACGATCCCAGCCGCTGGCCCCGGCCCAAGAGCCATCGAGCACCATCAACAAGGGGCCGCTGCCCTGTTCCGCCTCGGCCTGCGGGTTCAAGACCGGCCCGGCGAGGCCAACAATGATCGCAGCCACGGCCAGCATCCGCAGTAGCAGCAGCCACCACGGCGTGCGGTCCGTCGTGCTTTCGTCATCCGCCAGACCCAAGAGCAGCGCCACACCGGGAAAACGGCGGCGGATCGGAGCCGGGGGCACGGCACGCAGGATCAGCCACAGGATCGGCAGCGCCAGCAGGGCCAGCAGCAGCCAAGGCGCGGTGAAACCAATGCCGCCGAAAACGCTCATGCAGCACTTCCTTGCCGCGCGTCCAACGCGCCATAGAGCCACAGCAGCGCCGATTGCGCCGAGGCATTCGTGTGGTGCAGCCCATAGCGCCAGCCGGTGCGGGCGCAGAGTTGTTGCAATTCATCTTTGCGCGCCGCCAGCCGGTCGAGATAGCGGCCGCGCAGGTCATTCGCCTTCAGTGTCTCATGGCGCAGCGTGCCGCCGACGCTTTCGAAGATGGTACGGCCCGCAAAAGGGAAGGCTTCCTCTGCCGGGTCGAGCAGGTGGCACAGCACGCCGCGCACGCCGCGATCAGCGGCTTTGGTCAGCGCGGTGCGGACGGGGGCGAGATCGCCCATGAAATCCGAGATAAAGATCGCCCGCGCATGAGGGATCATGCCGCGGTGTTCGGGCGGGGCATATTCGCGGGTGTCTTCTTGGCAGAGCAATTCGGCCAGACGCAGCACCTGCGGATTGCCGCGCCGGGGCGGCAGGGCGGTGCCGGTAAGCCCCACACGCTCGCCGCCGCGCAGCAGCAGGATCGACAGCGCGAGGCCCAACAGCCGCGCGCGATCAGCTTTATCGGGCAGCCCTTTGTCAGAGGCAAAGCGCATCGACGCGCCCTGATCGACCCAAAGCATGACCGACTGGGCAATCTGCCATTCCCGCTCGCGCACGAACTCCTGATCGCCGCGTGCCGAGCGGCGGTGGTCGACCATCCGTCGGCTGTCGCCCATTTGCGCCGGGCGGTATTGCCAGAAATCATCCCCCGTTCCCGCGCGGCGGCGGCCATGGGCGCCGGGCAACACGGCACCGGCCAGATGCTCGGCCCGCGCCAGAAGGGCGGGAAGCCGGGCCGCCTCGCCCTCGGCGTCGGCCCTGAGGGTTAGGGGGGAATGGGTCACGCGGCGGCCTTTTTCCCGATCAGTTGACCGGCGGTGGCGTCGATCAGCTCTTGCAGGCTTTCGCCGCGTGCGCGGGCGGCAAAGTTCAGCGCCATCCGGTGGCTCAGCACCGGGCGGGCCATCGCCAGCACGTCTTCGGCAGAGGGGGCAAGCCGCCCATCCAGCAGCGCACGGGCGCGGACGGTCAGCATAAGCGCCTGCGCGGCACGGGGGCCGGGGCCCCAAGCGACACTCTCGCGCACCGCAGGGGTGGCTTCGGGTTCATCGGGGCGGAAGGCGCGGACAAGGTCAAGGATCAGCTCCACCACGCTGTCGCCCACGGGCATCCGGCGCAGCAGATTTTGTGCGGCCAGCAGGTCTTCGGTTGCGAAGACAGGACGCACCGCGCCATCTTCGACGCCGGTGGTGGCGATCAGAATGTCCCGCTCCGTCGCGCGGTCAGGGTAGGCCACGTCGATCTGTACGAGGAACCGGTCAAGCTGCGCTTCGGGCAGAGGATAAGTGCCTTCT
>NZ_LWER01000327.1:0-219 GCF_001634775.1 Sulfitobacter sp. HI0027 | reverse complement strand
TCATCACCTTCCGAGACGTGATCCTGTCCGACAAATACCAAGTGGCACTCCGGCTTCATTCCAAACGGACGCCACAGGTCTCGCCTCGCGTAGCAGAAGAGTTCAAGACACATCTTTTCGACAATCTGGTTGGAAGCCGTGGTTACGTCCATAATCTTTTGGACAAAATGGAAGCAGAACCGGATCTCGGCCTGTTGATCCCCCCCATTATTCACATCG
>NZ_LWER01000326.1:0-226 GCF_001634775.1 Sulfitobacter sp. HI0027 | reverse complement strand
TAAGACTATGGCAGAGGAAGATGAGCTGGCAGCAAAAGCTGTCGCCGCTACAGCTGATGCTCTTGATGGATGGTCGAAGGGCCGAAATCAGGAACGACGGTCAATAGCTTCGATAAGAGCGCAATGGGTGTCAGACGACTGGGCCGCCAAGCTGCATGCGGATTATGGGCTCGCTTGGGCAAAAGATTTCGAGAGCCGACAAGTACAGACTCGCTGGTGCTCTGTG
>NZ_LWER01000325.1:0-261 GCF_001634775.1 Sulfitobacter sp. HI0027 | reverse complement strand
GTTCTACCGTAAGCTTCAAAACAGAAACGGAATACCTTGCCGCGAAAATTTGTTCGGGATTTTGAAAGAACAAAATCTTGCTCAACAATGTTGCCTGAACTGAGATGCGACATCAAGCGCTGCATCTTGTATTCGAGCTTCGCGTAGTTCCGTGCGGCTGATTGTGGGGTCATAACTGAAAGGACGCGGTAGCCTGCTGCCTGTGCGCAGTAGCCGATCAACCGCTCTTGTACGTGGGCTAGCCCTCCGTCTACGTGGTGG
>NZ_LWER01000324.1:0-238 GCF_001634775.1 Sulfitobacter sp. HI0027 | reverse complement strand
TATTGAACTATGTCCCACCCTGTAGACGTTCACGTCGGTCGCCGACTCAAGCAGGCCCGCACCCTGCGAAGGCAATCCCAGACCGATGTGGCGCGTGAACTCAAGCTGTCGTTTCAGCAGATCCAGAAGTATGAAATCGGCTCCAACCGGATTGCCGCCAGCCGCCTGCATGAGCTTGCCCGGATACTGAATGTGACCCCCGGCTATTTCTTCGAAGGGCTGGATGACGACCACCCCG
>NZ_LWER01000323.1:0-282 GCF_001634775.1 Sulfitobacter sp. HI0027 | reverse complement strand
AAATCAACGAACCGATCAATCGACCGCAACAGGTGATCTTGCGGGACATGGTCTTCCAGAGAGAATTCGTAAAACAACGCAGCCTGAGCTTCTTGCTTCGGTCCCATCATCGCTCGATCCCCCAATCAATAAAGTAATTGAATCAGCGAAGGAGCATCCGATCAAGCAATCGTTTTTCAACAAAATTCGCCCTCCTTACCAGATGCTGCGTAGGCGGGCGAAGCCAAGGATCATGTACTCGCAGCAAGCGGCGGAAAGCCCTACCCGCCAGACCTTACAGAA
>NZ_LWER01000322.1:0-284 GCF_001634775.1 Sulfitobacter sp. HI0027 | reverse complement strand
ACCTCGGCGACCGCGGTGTTGGCTTCAAATCCCTGACCGAAGGCGTGGACACAACAACTACCGGCGGCACTTTGGTGTTCCATCTGTTCGGTGCGCTTGCCGAGTTTGAGCGTGACCTCATTGTCGAGCGCACGCAGGCCGGATTGAAGGCTGCTGCAACGCGCGGCAGAAAAGGAGGGCGCAAGCCTGTCGTCACGCTCAAGAAGCTGGAGCAAGCCAAAGCCCATATCAGCGATGGATTGACCGTCCGAGAGGCCGCAGCGCGCCTCAAAATCAGCAAAACA
>NZ_LWER01000321.1:0-489 GCF_001634775.1 Sulfitobacter sp. HI0027 | reverse complement strand
CATAGAGACCCCCCGCACAAGAGCGTCTGGACCTGCAACTTGCAGCAAGCCTGTGATGCGCGGTGATTGGACGTCTTCAACTTGCAACCCGAAAAATGTATCACCGGCACGGCATATCGCCTCGCCCTCCCAGGTACCTGCAATACTCCCCGGAGCAGCAACGTCGATCTCGCTGCTCGATGGTCCATCAACATCTATTGCGGCTTGGCCAGTCACGACTTTCCCTGAACTCACGATTTGCTCTTCTGCGCGTCTTGCCGAGCTAGATCAAGCTATAGCGTCGCTATATTCTTCGGCGAAGGCGCGTCTCGCGTCCGGAGATCGGCAAACGCTACTTATAACGCAGCGCTCATGGCTTTCTAAGCGTGATAGATGCCAAGCCGATAGCATGTGCCTTGAGCATGCAATGGAACACCGCCTCGCTGTACTCGGCAACGTGGTGAGTTCAGGGAAAGTCGTGACTGGCCAAGCCGCAATAGATGTTGATGG
>NZ_LWER01000320.1:0-322 GCF_001634775.1 Sulfitobacter sp. HI0027 | reverse complement strand
GCCTTTCCGAGGCCCCCAAGACCGCGACGGCCTTGCGGCTGAGCAGTTTTCACGAAAAGCCCAATCTCGCCCGGGCCGAAGAGATGCTGGCGGCCGGGACCTACCTTTGGAATGCGGGGATTTTCATGTTCCGCGTGCGCGATATTCTCGCCGCCTATGAACAACATGCCCCCGACCTGATTCCGCTGTGCCAAGAGGCCGTGGACACCCGCCATGGCGATTTGGGGTTCACCCGTCTGGGGGCGGCCTATGACAAGTGCCGGGCGATCTCTTTCGACTATGAGATCATGGAAAAAGCCGACCAAGTCATGGCTGTGCCGTT
>NZ_LWER01000319.1:0-535 GCF_001634775.1 Sulfitobacter sp. HI0027 | reverse complement strand
GCGCCGTTCACGGAGATGCCGGATGCCTTCCGGCAACTTCAGGATCACATGCTGCGTAAAGAAGGCGGTGACCGAGAGATGGTCGACATTCTGTCTCTGGTCCTTCAGCACAACGAAGATGACGTTTTGTGCGCAGTGGAGCTGGCACTTGAAGCGGGCGTCCCCACCAAGACGCACATCCTGAACCTGTTGCATCGATTGATCGACCGCAGACCGACAGATCACCCCGAGGTCGATCCGCCGGACGCACTGGCATTGCAGTCAACGTCAGAGGCCAACGTCGATCGCTATGACGGGTTGCGACAGACTAAGGAGAAGCGCCATGCGTCATGACCCAGCAGGAGCTTCTATCGTGATCATGCTACGCAGTCTCAAGCTGTACGGCATGGCAAATGCGATTGAAGACTTGGTCGCCCAGGGCGCGCCAGCGTTCGAAGCTGCCACACCAATGCTGTCACAGCTGCTCAAGGCTGAGATCGCCGAACGCGAGGTACGGTCTATCGCCTACCACACGAAAGTCGCCCGCTTCCCCGCA
>NZ_LWER01000318.1:0-302 GCF_001634775.1 Sulfitobacter sp. HI0027 | reverse complement strand
CCTATCGCAATGTGCTGAAGACCTTGGGTGAGACAGCTCGTGCCAAAGGCCAAAGCATCGTGTTGTCCGCCGAGGGGTTCTGCCGCTGGAAGCCCGCGAACTTCGATGTCTTGTCCGGCCTTCTCGGGTTCGACACCTACGAACTGGTCTATGTGGTCCGCGATCCGCTGGACGTGTTCCCGTCCTTCTGGGCAGAAGAGGTCAAGCAGGGGCGTTCGATGGGGTTGGCCGAGCGTTTTGCCGGAGAATTCGCGGACCCGATGAAATCGCGCCTGTTAAACCCCATGCGCGATCTCAACCCT
>NZ_LWER01000317.1:0-31745 GCF_001634775.1 Sulfitobacter sp. HI0027 | reverse complement strand
AGCTACAAGGACCGCAAGGCCGTGGCGACAGCCCTGAAGGCAGTCTACACCGCCTTAGACGTCGAAGCAGCGGAGGCTGCACTGGCCGAGTTCGAGGAGAGCGATCTGGCCAAGCGCTATCCGGCCATTGCACCGAGCTGGCGCCGAGCCTGGAACGAGGTGATCCCGTTTCTCGACTACCCGCCCGAAGTGCGCCGATTGATTTACACAACGAATGCCATAGAAGCCTTGAACTCAAAAATCCGGCGTGCGGTGCGAACCCGAGGCCACTTCCCGAGCGATGAGGCGGCAGCAAAGTTGATCTACTTGGCGCTCAATGCTACTTCAGTCGAGTGGAAGCGATCTGTGCGTGAATGGCACCGCGTTAAAAGCCAACTCGCCATCATGTTCGAAGAACGCTTTCCCATGGCGTAACTAAAGGCGTCAGGGCACAAAATTACGCACACTCCCCCGGACGTAGGCGACATTGATGTCGCTTTGTGGAGCGTCCGCTTTTACTCGACCGGTGTTCCAAATACCGCGATTGCAACGCCTAACAGTGCCACACCGCCAAAGAGGGTTGCTTTCGCAAGGTGATTGCCTCGCCATGCACGGATAGCCGCGATGCCGGCCTGTAGAGCATAATAAAGCGCAAAAGCCCGCGAGGCATAGCTGATTATCTCGAAGATATTTGCGGTCCATGTCAGCAAGACCCCAATGCCAACCAGTAGCGCATACGCCACACGCTCCTTAATCGCACCTTTGGAAACCTCGGTAATCAGGCCACCCGACCCGCTGGTGTCCGCAATTGCTGCGCTGAATTGGGCGCTGAGCGCAGCGACAACCAGCAATAGCGGCAAAATCGGTGCGACAATCTGCATCAAATCAATAATCGCCGTCTCGTCTAAAGACAGAGGATCACTTTCGAACGCATAGGTCAGAAGCACAATGTAGATGCAGTAAATGACTGTAGATATCCACTGTGCCAACTGCATCGACTGGATACGCATTCGCGCATCGTAGGTCGATCCAAGGTAGCGTGACGTTTCGAAACCTTGAACAGTTACGATCAAACCCGCCATCAGTGTAAGGCTCGCCCATCCGGTGACCCGCGGCGCATCGAACTGCAATGCACCTCGGCCTGTGGCCTCGCCAAAATGCACCATGAGGCCGAGCAAAAGACCCGCGATGATCATCAGTTTCAGACACACTGAAACCTGCTCCATGCGTTCAAGCGCTGAAAAGCCTCGGGTCAATCCTGTGAAGAGAATCAATGTGAAGACCGCCGTGGTCAGTAACTTCGCGTGAAACTGGTCGTCAAGCTCCGTCAGGCTCACTCCAAATGCACCAAACAGGTTGAGGTAGTAGGCAACAGACACAATGAACGCGAACGCAAGCACGATGGACGCCATGGTTTCAAGTCCGTCGGTCAATCGTGATGCGGCAGGTCTCGTTTCAATGTCGGCAATATTAAACCGGATCGCGCTTCCAAATAGATAGGCCACCATACACAGGCCAACCATGACCAGAGGTGCATACCCCCCGTAACTAACATCAAGGATTGGCCCAAGAACCAGAAAACCGCTACCGATAATCGAAGCCAAAGGCGTTATTGTCGCGCGCCAGACAATAGAATTGGCAACACGGGGCCAAATCAATATCGCCCCAGCGAGCGTGACTGTTGCGAGGATGGCAGCGTTCAGCATGGGCCGACAAAAGCAGATAGGATGGAGCGGAGCAACAGCAGTAATGTCCTGAAAAGTGGACATTCATGCATCATGCAGCATCAGTGGATAAGGGCTCGAACCGGGATTTCGCCGCACGGTCACGAACGACCGCTACCGGACAGAAACCCCTTGCCACAACCTGTGTGCCTAAAACGATCCATATTATCCCCCTGCCCTGCTCCATGTGAGATCAAAGGCTTAGCAGCGCCAGAACCCCAGGACGAAACCTCCTCGGTTTTGGCAGGTTTCTGACCGACTACTCGTAGCCGCGCTTCGCCTTCGCCATGTGCAACTTAAAACGAGCATCTTTGGCGTCCGCTTCACTGGTAAACCAGTCCGTACGGACTTGACCGCCGCGCCCTATCCGGCCCCACTCGCGAACAAGTCCCCAGTCTCCAAAGAGACCGGGCGTGATATCCATCCGGTAGAACCGGCGTTCGTTCTTTGAGTTGTCGATCCGTGTCAGAACCATGCCGCTACCCCCACATTCTGGCAGCGATGTCTTGTTCTTCTTTACCTACGGCATCGGCATAGATCGCAGTTGTGCTGAGTTGCGCGTGTCCCATCCACTTTTGCAGCATGTGCAGCGGAATGCCGTTCACCGTGGCGTTTATCCCGAACCCATGGCGCAAGCCCTTCGGGCTGCGGTGTGGCGCGTCCGGTATCCCGGCCTCAATCATAATGCCTTTTACAATTTGCCAGACGCGGACGCGGCTGAGTGGCCAGATCGGTGTCGCCGACTGCTTGCGCGTTTTCTGAGCTTCCCTGATGCCATGGGCGGTGTTAAGGGTGTCCAAGTAGTCCGGCGGCACCGGGACGGTCCAATAGACGATCTTCGAGCTGCCAGACGTATCCTTGCGCTTCTTGAGACTGCGGATGGTTATCGTCCCACCCGACAGGTCCACGCGGGCCGGGGTGATCTCGAGCAGTTCTGATGGACGGCAGCCTGTAAAAAGAAGCGTTTCACAAAGTGTCCGGTCGCGGGCGGGCTTTCGCCGCGCTACGGCCAGAAAGGCGGCGCGCTCTTCGGCGTTGAGATAGAGCCGGTTTCCGGCGGTGTCATGGAGACGCATTTCACTCATATTTAACAGGTTACGGGAATTCTGTTAAACGGCGAAGCCATTTTCGGCCCCCTACCCTACCGTGTCACGAGTTTAGCATGCGCCAGTCTTAACACTATTGCCAATACTGTTAACTGAACCCTGAAGTTCCGCTTTCTGTAAGGTCTGGCGGGTAGGGCTTTCCGCCGCTTGCTGCGAGTACATGATCCTTGGCTTCGCCCGCCTACGCAGCATCTGGTAAGGAGGGCGAATTTTGTTGAAAAACGATTGCTTGATCGGATGCTCCTTCGCTGATTCAATTACTTTATTGATTGGGGGATCGAGCGATGATGGGACCGAAGCAAGAAGCTCAGGCTGCGTTGTTTTACGAATTCTCTCTGGAAGACCATGTCCCGCAAGATCACCTGTTGCGGTCGATTGATCGGTTCGTTGATTTGAGCGACATTAGACAGTATTTGGCCGAGTTCTACAGCCACACGGGCGGCCCTTCGATTGATCCTGAGCTGCTGATCCGGATGCTTTTGGTAGGCTATTGCTTTGGCATCAGGTCAGAGCGCCGATTGTGCGAAGAGGTCCATTTGAACTTGGCGTATCGCTGGTTCTGCCGCCTCGATCTGTCTGATCCTATCCCAAACCATTCGACGTTCTCCAAGAACCGGCACGGGCGCTTTCGGGAAAGCAAACTTCTGCGCCACCTGTTCGAGAAGACCGTTGCACGGTGTATCGCTGATGGCTTGGTGAGCGGGCAACGCCTTGCGGCAGATGCCAGCCTGATTGAGGCTGATGCGAACAAACAGAACTCTACACCGAAGGAAGATTGGGACCGCAGTGCCATCGATCCAAAAGATGCGCCGCGTGCGGTTAAGGAATATCTCAACGTCTTGGATGACGCGGCTTTTGGTGCAGCATCTGAGGTTGAACCCAAGTTTACGTCCCATTCTGATCCCGCCAGCCAGTGGACCGCAGCCCGGAAAGGCCCCGCGTTCTTCAGCTATTCTACCAATTATCTGATTGATACCGACCACAGCGTCATCGTGGACGTTGAGGGAACGCGGTCAATCCGGCAGGCAGAGGTCGGGTCAGTGCGCACCATGTTGGATCGCATCAAAGACCGGCACGACATTGATCCAGAAAGACTGATCGCAGACACTGCTTATGGATCAGGGCCAGTTGAAGGCGTAGCGCATCACAATATTGATGCACAGAAGCGCGAACATGGCGAATAGGCAAAAGCTGCCTATCCCCACTTCCAAAGATTTAAGCAGGCGGGTCATTATCACATCTCCACCCACCTATCCCGCGATAGCGGGGTAGGTGGAATTATCTCGGACTGTTTACTCGACCGCTTGAATCTGGTCGTAGAGCTCCTGAAACTCCGGGTATTTAGCCATCACTAGCGGCACGCGATCCACGAACGGCTGCTTGTCCACTTCAACTACCTGCATGCCGTGCTCATTGACGAGTGCATCCAACAGCTCTGCCTCGCCATCGATAACGATGCTGTCCACATATGCCGCAGCTTCCGTAAAGACTTCGCGGAACATGCCCTGATCTTCATCCGAAAGACCACTCCACGCGCGCTGCGACATAGTCAGACCCGAGCTGGCAAGCATGTGCCCGGTCAGAACAAGATAGTCCTGCACCTCGAAAAGCTTCATGGCGCTTATTTGGGTGAAGGGGTTTTCCTGACCATCTACCACACCGTTTGACAGCGCGAGATAGACATCGGCGACGGGCAAGGGAGTGCCAGTTGCACCAAGCACAGTGGCCGCTTCGGGATAGGGCGCAAAGTTAACGACGCGTAACTTGAGTTTGTCGAAATCTTCCAGCGTTGTCGCAGGGGCATCGCCGGTAGTGATATGACGGAAACCGAAGGTATAAAGACTTAACTGTTCAACATCGCAGGCTTCGCTGATATCGCCCAGCAGTGAAGTATAGACTTCACTCGCCTTGAACGCACGCCAGTGATCATAATCTCGGAATGTGTAGGGCGACAACATCACGCCCGAAGAGGGCAGGCAGTCGATGGCCGTGTCCAGTGGCGCCATGTCAAGCGTTCCCAGCTGAACTGCGGTAATGGCATCACGGTAGCTGGCAAAGGTGCCCGACGGAAAGACCTGCAACGCAAATCGACCATCAGACTTCTCCCGTAGAAGTTCATCGGCTTTCATCACTCCCAGATGTACCGGATGGTCAGTACTAAAGACGTGAGCCAGCTTGAACGTCTTGTCCTGCGCCATGGCACTACCAGCGGCGGATATGGCAGCGACTGTCATCGCTATAGCTATAGAATTTACTCTCAAAATCTTTCCTCCCAGATTGCGTAGCCTTTCCTGCTCGTAATCTTACGGAAAGAAAGGTTCCCTCTTTCTCGCCGATTAATGCAGATCAGGCAAACCGCATTGAGGTATATTAAGAATTTGATTTACTTATGCATTTATCAGTTCGATCCCGGTTGAAGAAAGCGGAGTTGCAAATACGCAGGAGACATTGTTCCGCGATAACCGCGCGATTATACTGCTAACTTACGTGGCTGCAGCACGTGGGAAGGGCAAACATTGTCGCCTTCGGCCTGAAGCTGACCCCGCTGCTGCATCTTGGGCTAACAGATGCTAGTGTTTGCCACCTGACGTAAGATTCCCAACGGTTGCAGGGTGTGTCATAGCTTGGGCATGAGACGCTCCGACATCTGCCTTTACCTTAGCCCCGCCGATTGAGCTGAGCTTGAAGCTCTGCAGAACAACCGCAACACATCGCGCAAGCTCGCTTGGCGGTGTGGGATCGTGCTGGCGACGGCCATGGCACCTTCGAGATCATGCGGCGGACGAACATGTCGAAACCCACAGTCTGGCGATGGCAGCAGCGGTATCTCGATGAGGGCGTGGCCGGTCTCAAGCGCGACAAGACACGGCCCTCGCGGGTGCCGCCTCTGCCCATGGAAACAAGGCTGAAGGTGATCGCCAAGACGGTGCAGGAAACCCCAGCCAATGCCACCCACTGGAGCCGTGCACTGATGGCCGACGCCATGGGAATCTCGCAGTCGAGCGTCAGGCGGATATGGGCCGAGGCCGGTCTCAAACCGCACCTCACGAAGGGGTTCAAGGTCTCGAATGATCCGATGTTCGAAGAGAAGGTCACAGAGATCGTCGGGCTTTACCTCGACACACCGGGGCGTGATGCTCTGCGTCGATGAGAAATCCCAGGTCCAGGGCGCTGGATCGCGTCCAGCCCGGACTGTCGCTCAAGAAGCCCGTGCCGCGACCGTAACGCACGATTACAAACGCCACGGAACGACTGCGCTGTTCGCGGCGCTGGACGTGAAATCAGGCACGGTCATCGGCGATTGCATGCCGCGCCACCGCGCGAAGGAGTTCCTGAAATTCCTGCGACAGATCGCCAAGACTGTCCCCACGCGGCGCGATGTGCATCTGGTGCTCGACAATTACGCCACCCACAAGACGCCCAAGGTGAAGGCCTGGCTGGACAAGCATTCGCGCTTCAAGCTCCACTTCACGCCCACCAGCGCGTCTTGGCTGAACATCGTCGAACGGTTCGTCGCCGAGATCACGTCAAGGCGCATCCGGCGCGGTAGCTATACCAGCGTCGATGATCTTGAGGCCGCAATCTACGACTATCTGGCCCATCACAACGAGAAGCCAAAGCCTTTCAAATGGACCAAAACCGCAGAGGATATCCTCACCCGGGACACTATCATGAAATCTGAGGGAACCGGTAAGAAGGGTCAGACTCAGAGCACTAGGGGGTATCTATTTCCGAATAATGCATCCAACCTTCGGGCAAGGATTGTAAAACCACGTCAGGTAAAAGATCAGTACGTTTGCGGGCAAATTGCAGTAGCAGACGGGCGGCACGTGTCATCCGTTCTGGGACAAACGCAGCGCCTAGTTGTTCGGAAAGATTGTTTGTGTCGATATCCAAAGCGACAAGCCTGCCTTGCTCCAACAGGTCCACAACGGCCCAATCACCAAGGAATGCAATGCCACTTTCGATTTCACACAAGGTTCGGATCAAATGCGTATCGTTGCTCTGACCAACGATATCAGGGGTGATGCCGTGCAGTGCAAAATAGTGGTCGCTAATTGAACGGAAATTGATCCCACGCTCGTACAGGATGAACCGTTCGCGCGCGATATCCTTCGGTTTCACCCCTTTTACCCCTGCCAGGGGATGGTTCGGGTGAGCCACGATTAAGGTGCGGTGACTGCCCAACACCACCTGCTCTATTCTGGGGCTGCGGTGCGCATATGGGATGGGAAGAAAACCGATATCCAAAGCGCCGCTTAGGATGTCTTCTGCGGTACGCTCGGTATGGGTTGTCGTCCGGATGTCGAGCCTAATGTTCGGATACTTGCGTCCGAACGCCTGATAAAGCCTTGCCCAGATGAACGACGTGCCGGACGTGCTGGTCCCGACACGAATTCTGCCGTGGTATTCTGCTGGAGAAAGGTCGCTGGCAGGCATAAGGGATTGTCGCTGACGCAACAGGCTTTGTGCTTGGGGGAGTAGATTATTTCCAGCCTCAGTAATCTCGCAGTGGCGCGCGTTGCGGACGAACAGGGGCTCCTTCAACTCTTCTTCCAATCGCCGAATGGTTTGGCTGACCGCTGACTGAGACATATTCAATTGTTCGGCAGCCAAGGAAAAACTTCCCGTTTCAGCGATAGCGACGAACGTATGAAGATGACGAAATTCCATGGTTGCAAGCTATCGCGTGAAGAGACGCAGCGCCATAGCCCGCCTTCACCCGGATAAATTTTCACGAAGGAGAGGTCTGATGCCGGAGAGTGACCTCCCAGAGGCGCTGCCCATCGTCTTTATTCAGGTGCCGATGCCAGCAATCGCAAAGGTCTGCGGCAGATCGAGGGGACCTACAGGCGCGCTTATTAACACTATTGACAATAGTGTTAAGCTAGGCGGAGAGGCCAAACGACTGGTGCAGGCTCCTAGTACCTTGCGCAACAAACTTTCGGATTCACCTCGTGCCGATGCGCAAGCCGAAGGTTTTAGGGATCGCGGCCCCGACACGGTAGATGAGCCGCGGTGTCTCTCCGCGATCTTCTGCCGCTTCGCAGCCCATGATCGCTCGGCGAACTAAGCGACCACCAACTGTCCGAAATGGTTCTGGTGGTAACTTGGGAACTTCCCGACGACAGAATGGCGAGTTTACCCATTCATCCTTAGCGTTCAGCACCAAAGCTGCTAGGCATTGGCCCCCAATGTAAGTCGGGTTAACTCCGTGACCCGAATAGCCAGCTGCGTAGTGAACGCGCGCTCCGGGACGTGTGCGGAAGAAGGGGAGGCGGTCCGAAGAAATGTCGATACCGCCACCCCAGACCTTGGAAACGCCCACAGAGGAAAGTCCGGGGAGTAGGCGCCGCAAGCCCGCCACAGCGCGCGCTCCGGACGCTTGATCTTCGGTGAGGAGGGGGGATGTTGAGCTACCATTGTAGCTAATGGGACCAGACCCAGACCCCATCAGCACACGATTATCCGCAGTCTTTCGGAAGTAATGAACGAACATGCGCATATCCGCCATCCCCTCATCACCCGTCCACCCCATATTGGCCAGTTCCCTTTCGGCGGGCTCACTCATAAGGGCATAGCTTGAAAAGACGGTAACATAAGGCTTTACCCACCTCTCACTGGCGAGTGCGGTATTGGTCGCGAGTACGACATCGCGAGCCTCAATCGATCCGCCTTTCGTCCGAACGCGGTTTGGAGCGCCAGTATCTACGCCAAGCATCGGGGTGTGCTCATAAATTCTTACCCCGCGTTCTATAGCGGCCTTTCGGAGCGCGCGGGCTAGGCGAGCCGGCTGTACGTTGGCTCCCTCAGTCAGGTACATACCTTTTCGAAAGGAGGGTGAGTTGCAATAATTCGCGACCTCCTCGGTAGAAAGCGCTCGAGCGGTGTCCGTCACTCCGAGTTGCTTTACTACACGGATATGGTGATCGATCTTGGCATCGTGGGCCGCGGTGGTCGATACGCGAACGTTGCCTGCCTCGCGCCACCAAACATCTCTGCCAGCAGTAGTTGCAAATGCTCGGATACCATCCTGAGCTTTAGTACCCAGCTTCGCGACTTGGATCGCTGCATCAGGGCCGAGAGTTTCACTAAGACCGGGAAGGCTAGCCCAATAACCATGGACTTTGCCACCGTTCTTACCGCTGGCACCGGCGCCACATATCTTGGCCTCAATAAGGACGATGTCTTGAGCGGGGTCCCGGTCTTTAATTGCCATAGCAGTCCAAAGACCCGTAAAGCCACCGCCAACGATGACCACGTCGGCACGTTCATCTCCCTCCAAGGACGGAGCTGGTGTCGGGTTTCCCTCATTCTGCAGGGCTTCGGTCAGCCACCACGATGGGTCGCTTGGTGAAGGTGTGTTATGCTGCATGGCAATGGTCTCCGGGTGCGTAACTGTGTGTTCAGCAGGGCAAGGAAAAAGGTCAGGCGAGTGCTTGGACCTGAATTTCCACAAGAATGTCTTCACGGGCCAAGCGGGCCTCTACGGTTGCGCGCGCAGGTAGGGCATCCTTGTCTACCCAGGCTTCCCAAGCTTCGTTCATCTCGGCAAAGGTGCTGATATCCTTCAGCCACACGTTCCCAGTAACAATCTTGCTTTTGTCGGAACCTGCCATTCCGAGGTAATCATCGATCTGAGCAAGAATGTCTGCGGTTTGTTCGGCGACGCCGCCACTGCGATCTTTTGCAGTCAAGCCTGAAAGAAATGCGAAGCCGTTTGCAACTAATACCTTGCTAAGAATCTGAGTAGTTTGATGACGTGTGATCACAGAATTATCCTGTTGTTGTGGCCGCAACTCAGCGGGTCTTGGTGAAATTTTAGGTTCAATACGAGGTCAGAAATGAGCGTCCAGAATGCTGATGATCCATAGAACGCGTGCTATCTCCCCAGAGTGGTTTTCCACTCTATGGGCCTCCGTGCTGCTGAACTGAAAGCTATCCCCTGGGGATAGGACTGCAGCCTCACTTCCTACCGAGAGAAGCACTTCGCCCTCAAGGACATAGCCGCCCTTATCGCCGGGACCCGTAAGGGTCTCGTTGTTCTGAGCTCCAGGAGGGATTGTTAGAATCATGAATCGCATCGATTCATTGTTCTGAGGGGATAGCAGCTCTTTGCTAAACCCGTTTGCCCCGACCACGACCTTGGGTCGGTTAGGCGCGCGTCGTACGAAAGATGCTTCACTTGGCTCTTTCGGAACCTCGCGGAACTCCCAGATATTGGCGCCAAGCACTTCTCGTAGCTTCTCAAGGGTATTGAGCGATGGGTTGGCGGTGCCGCGCTCGATCTGACTGACCAATCCAGCCGACATTCCAGCCTCGGCAGCTAGGCGGGCGATCGTCAGTCCGCGTTCTTTTCTAAGCACTTTCAAGCGCTGTCCGATCAGGACGGCCTGAGAAGGTTGCTGCGCAGATGCCGCTTCCTCCATAGGTGTCTTCAGGTTGATTAAATCAGTCATCTTTTCGCCCTTTAGCTTGAAGACGAGCCTAGGCTGTACTGAAGGTATGTTCAATATATAATCGATGTCCTGGGGTCGCACCGATCAAAAAATGAAGCCAAGCGCGCCACTCTTGATCCTGTTGAGAGCGAGAAAAATATGTTTTAATAAAGTGAAAACAACTGCTTGTTTTGGATAACACACTTTATTTGGCGCTTTCCCCACGGCCGTCATTGAGTTCACCCTTGACAGAAAGTTCATTATATCTATCACTAAATTCATTATTGGGCCGTTCAGGGAATATTAGGCGGCCTGTGCCAACGGGGGAAATTTCATGACACGCAATGCTTCTTATCGATCCACCAGATTAAAATCTGGCGCAATGATCCACTCTCGCCGCGACGTGCTAGGCTTTGGTTTGGGGCTCTCGTCGCTGGGACTCCTGGCTGCAGCCGGGCCGGCTTTTGGCCAGTCGGATGCGGTGGGTACGCCGCCGACAACACCCACGGGCGTTGTAGTGGTTGGACTTTCGCAGGAACCAGTATCCTTTCATCCACTCATGCCAGGCGTAGAAGTTGATGAGATTATCTGGACTAATATTTTCAGCTCGCTTTGGGTGGCACAGCCCGATGGCAGCCTTCTTCCAGATCTCGCTGTGGAGATTCCTTCTGTAGAGAATGGCGGCATTTCAAAAGATGGACTCGTCTGGACCGTTCGCTTGCGGGATGATGTGAACTGGCATGATGGGACACCTTTCACTGCCCATGACGTAAAGTTCAGCTTGGAACTGATCAATGCTGACGGTTTTCGGTCACGTACGCGTGTCGGGCACGAGCTTCTTGAGGAAATCACTGTCGTTAGCGATAATGTAATCTCATGGCGGATGTCGGCGGCTTTCTCTCCATATCTCGCTCTTCTCGCCAACACCCACATCGTGCCCCGCCACCTCCTCGAGGGCGCGGAGGATCCCAATCAAACCCCATTCGACAGCGCTCCTATTGGTACAGGTCCGTTCAAGTGGGGGTCGCGCACGTCGGGCGATAACATCACTTTGATCGCAAATGAAAACTATCACGGGGACGGTCCCTATCTGGAGAGAGCCGTCCTTAAGTATGTACCCGACATGACCTCCCTATATGCACAATTCCGGACTGGGCAGGTGGATACGATCCTTATTTCTGGCATCCCCCAGAACTTTTACGAAGAAGCCAAGAACCTTCCAGATCAGGATGTGTTCATTGCGCCAAGTGGGAATATCGAGCTTGTTATGCCCAATCTCGAACATCCGGCTCTCAGTGAGAAAGCGGTGCGCCAGGCCCTTTATCACGCCATTAACAAGGACGTGATAATCGACGCCATCTATTATGGTGTACCGGAGGCAACAGAGTCTTTTGCGCCCCGTGAGTCATGGGCGTTCAATCCAAATCTACCCGAGCACGTTTACGATCCGGAGAAGGCGAATACCCTCTTGGATGAAGCTGGCTGGGAACGCGACGGCAGCGGGATACGCAGTAAAAATGGTGTGCGCCTCTCCTTCGACATATCCACGACAACAGGAAACCAGCTGCGCGAACAGGTACAGCAATTCTTAATGCAGGATTGGGCCGCGATCGGAGTAGAGCTTTCGATTAATAACCTTCCTGCAGCAGTCATTTGGGGCGACTTCTACGTACAGAGTCAATTTGATAGCTTGCTCGTAGGCACAACGTTTCGAACCGGCCTGGACCCTGACCCGGCAGCCCGCTTCGCCAGCACCGCCATCCCCAAGAAAGGTGGTAGCGGGGGCAACTACATGCAGTGGGAAAATGACGAGGCTGATGCGCTCCTCAAAGAAGGCCAGGAAACCTTCGATGTCGAGCGGCGCAAGGAAATCTATTACCGCCTTCAAGAGATCGTCCGAGAGGAGATGCCCATCCTGCCAATCTGGCAATATGCGCCGGTTGAAGGCATCAAAAAAGGGCTAATGGGCTTCAAGCCTAATATCAACCAGCGGCAAAACGCTTGGAACATGGGCCATTGGTTCTGGGGCGCTTGAGCCTTTCACACTGACTGACAGGTAATTCACTTGGCAACTTTTCTACTTCGCCGCTTCGGCCAAGCCGTCATCTTGCTAATCGTGGTCTCGATGATCGGGTTCACAATTTTGCATCTGGCTCCTGGTGGGCCCCTTTCCCAGTATGCCGTCGATGGAAGCATGACGCAGGCTGATTTGGACCGCCTGGCAGAACAGTTGGGACTAAACAGACCACTTCCCGTTCAGTACGGGGAGTGGTTCCTGAGGATGCTTCAGGGAGATTGGGGTGTATCCTACCGTGATCGCCAACCCGTCCTCGATGTTATCTTCTCTCACCTCGGTGCAACACTCGAATTAATGATGACTGCTACCGTAATTGCAGTCGTTTTGGGGGTTTGGATCGGGACGCTTGGCGCCATCCGTCGATACTCATTTTTTGATAGTCTTGCGACAGTTGGCGCAATGGTGGCACTTTCTATCCCTACGTTTTGGTTCGGGCTGATTGTCATCTACGTATTCTCAGTGGGGCTTGACTGGCTTCCCTCTGGAAACCGGTACACCATTGGTGATGGCTCATTCTGGAACCGGGTCCACCACTTGGTGGGACCAAGTATCGTTCTAGCCCTTGTGTCCACCGCAGTCTGGAGCCGATACATGCGGTCTTCCATGCTGGATGTTATCAACCAAGATTATATTCGGACCGCTCGGGCAAAAGGTGTGAGCGAAAGACGGATTCTATTTCGTCATGCAATGCGCAACGCTTTGCTACCGATGATCACCATTGCGGGCGTTCAACTTCCAGTCCTTCTGTCAGGCGCATTGGTGACTGAAACCGTATTTACGTGGCCTGGGATGGGGCGGCTGTTTCTGGATTCCATTAGCTACCGCGACTACCCGGTTGTGATGGGAGTCCTGATGTTTTCGGCTGTAATTGTGCTCCTTGGCAACCTGTTGGCCGACCTTCTCTATAGTGTTGCAGACCCCAGAATTTCGAGGCAAAGCTGATGACCGAAGCCGTTTCCCCTGCACCAAACCGTAAGCTCGCGCGGTGGCCGGTAGCTCAAAGGTTTGCAGATCACCGTCTAGCGCTGTTTGGGCTTGCAACAATCATAGTTCTCGCATTCTCTTGCCTTGTCGGTCCGTGGCTACTGCCCTTTAGTGATACACATATCGACATGCAGAGCCGGTTCGCGGCGCCTTTCAGCGGTTCCCATGTGTTTGGCACTGACATGATGGGACGAGACACGCTGGCGCGGCTCTTAATGGCAGGACGAATTTCACTTTCTATTGGATTTTCCGCCATGGCCGTCAGTATGGTAATCGGCGTGAGTGTCGGACTTATCGCAGGCTTTTATGGCGGTGCTATTGGTGCTGTTCTGATGCGCTTCGTCGATGCGATGCTTTGCTTTCCCTCCATCTTTCTGTTGCTCGCAATCTCGGCACTGGTCTCGCCAACCGTACCTGCAATTATCTTTCTGATCGCGATGACGTCATGGATGGAAGTAGCACGTGTGGTGGAGGCGCAGACGCGTTCGCTGCGGACTAGGGAGTACACCCTTGCCGCACATTCCTATGGCGCAAGCAGCAGTCGCCTGATGTTCCGTGAGATCCTGCCAAACGCGATCGCACCGATCGTGGTAGCTGCTACGCTAAATGTTGCGAACGCAATCCTCGCGGAAAGTTATATCAGCTTTCTCGGCTTCGGGATTCAACCGCCGACACCAAGTTGGGGCAACATGCTCAACAGCGCACAAACATATTTGACGAGTGCACCTTGGCTGGCGATCATTCCAGGGGCAGCCATCACCCTTGCAGTGACTTCTTTCAACTTTATCGGCGACGGGATGCGTGATGCTCTCGATCCGCGCGCTGACCACTGACAGGACGAGACAACATGATTGAGAAAACCCAGTCTCCAATTCTGCGCGTAGATGATCTGCGGGTTGCCTTTGGGGCTCGCAAAAAATGGACTGAAGTAATTCATGGGGTGTCGTTTGACGTAAACCCTGGCGAAACCGTCGCGTTGGTGGGTGAATCAGGTTCTGGAAAGAGTGTAACTGCGATGTCTATCCTCGGGTTGCTACCACCCGGCCAAGCTCGCATTGAAGGCAACATCACTTTTGAGGGGCGGGAAATTCCTCAGCTTTCGCCTGATGAAATGCGCCGCCTCAGGGGCGGGGATATCGCTATGATCTTCCAAGAGCCAATGACATCTTTGAACCCGGTCATGACCTGCGGGAACCAGATCGCCGAGTCGCTGGCCATACACCGAGGCCTTGATACCCGGGCAGCCCGCGCGGAAACCTTGCGACTATTTGATCGTGTGCGGATCTCTGACGCAGAACGGCGATTTTCGGATTACCCCCACAACCTATCCGGCGGGATGCGCCAGCGGATCATGATTGCGATGGCTCTCGCCTGTAAGCCGAAGATGTTAATTGCTGACGAGCCTACCACGGCTCTCGACGTGACCATCCAAGCGCAAATTTTATCACTCGTAAAAGAGCTTCAAGAAGACGAAGGGATGGCCGTACTTTTTATTACCCACGATATGGGCGTTGTAGCAGAAGTATCTGACCGTACTGTCGTCATGAGAAACGGTGATCTCGTCGAAACCGGCACCACCGCCGACATTTTCGGGGCTCCCAAAGCTGGGTACACCCGATCCTTGCTCTCAGCCGTGCCGCGGCTCGGCTCCATGGCCGGTGAGAGTTTACCCCGAAAGTTCCAGATCTACTCGCGTAATAGCGGCGAAGCCGAGGATATTAAGATAAACGAGACGCCGGCGAGCGCCCCAGGAGCACCGCTACTAAAAGTGCAAGGTCTCACAACGCGTTTCCCGCTTAGAAAAGGCATCTTGGGTCGCGTTGCCGGCAGAGTGCATGCGGTTGAGAACGTTTCCTTTGATATCCGGTCCGGTGAAACTTTGGCTTTGGTTGGTGAGTCGGGTTGCGGTAAGTCTACAACAGGGCATTCAGTTCTAAGGTTGACCGAACCGGACGCGGGGACGGTCGACCTAGACGGCGAAAATGTACTTGAGATGGATAAGGACAAGTTGCGCCAAGCTCGGCGGCGCATGCAAATGATCTTCCAAGATCCATACTCCAGCCTTAATCCGCGACGCAGTGTTGGCAATTCCATCATCGAACCAATGCTCGTCAATGGCCTCGCCACGCGCGAAGAAGCGCAATACAAGGCGCGCGAGCTAATGACGCAGGTCGGGTTACTTCCCGATGCGCTAAAAAGATACCCTCATCAGTTCTCGGGCGGGCAGAGGCAAAGGATATGTATTGCTCGAGCCCTTTCTCTCGAACCTGAGCTGATCGTAGCAGATGAAAGCGTTTCTGCGCTGGACGTCTCGGTAAAAGCTCAAGTAGTCAACCTAATGCTAGACCTGCAGCAGAGGCTTGGCATTGCCTACCTGTTCATCTCGCACGATATGGCAGTAGTCGAGCGCGTGGCTCACCGGGTGGCTGTAATGTACTTAGGAGAAATCGTCGAGATCGGGACGCGCGAGGCAGTGTTAGGAAACCCACAACACCCATACACGAAGCGACTGTTGAGTGCTGTTCCTGTTGCTGACCCGTCAAGACGACATGTCAGCAGAGTTATTGACGAAAGAGAAATTCAAAGCCCGATCCGTCAACCTGATTACGTTCCACCCAACAGAAGCTACCTTGAAGCTGCGCCGGGGCACATTTATCTCGATGCAGATATCCCGTGAGCTGAGTCCGCGCCAATTGCAAAAAATCCCATTTCAAGGAGTTTGGCCAGCGTGTAAGGGCCTTTCGCGGTTGAAGTATGCCCTGCAACCTAACGCTTTCATATTCCCTAGAGCCGCCGTCTTGCACTGCGGGCTTGTCTAACCTTCAGCGCTTTCGGTCAGCGCGGGATACTCCTTTAAAGCATCCGACCTTTAACCTGAGACATATCCGGCAGCCTTGAAATAGTTCCAGCACTCCTCTGGCGAGTAGAGGTCGCAGATTTCGCCGAGCGCGTTGAACATGTCTGTAAATGTCCGCGCGCCAATCCGCCGGAGGTGTGCCTTGAGCTTAGAGAAGGCCATCTCAATTGGATTCAGGTCAGGACTGTAGGGCGGCAGGAACAGGAACCAGCATCCGGCGTCGCGCATTGCCTTGGCCGCTGATGCGTTCTTGTGGGTGGCAAGGTTGTCCAGGATGACCACGGTGCCGGGCGCGAGCTCTGGCACCAGCACCTTTTCGACGTAGGCGGCGAAGGCGGCGCCATCCATCGCACCTTTGATAACCCAAGGTGCGATCATCGACCCCGCGCTGAGACCCGCGATGAAGGTCTGCGTACCCCATGCGCCGAACGGAGCGTCCATGATCAGCCGTTGCCCGCGCGGCGCCCACCCGCGCGGCCTCGTCAGGTTGGTTTTGACAGAGGTTTCGTCAATGAAGACAACATGTTCAGGTCGGGCCGACACTGCGGGCACGCGATGTTTGAACCAATCTTCGCGCTGCTTCCTTACCTTTGCCCGAAGGCGTTCGGCAGCGACCAGCGACTTTTTTTGTATGTGAATCCAAGCTTGCGCAGAAACCGCCCGATCGCATCGGGATGGGCGCGGACGCCGGTTGCGTCAAACAAAGCCGAGGCCAGCTCGGGCATGGTGATGTCGCCGTCTTGGCTGATGACTTCGGCAAAAAAGGCGCGGTGGGGGTCCAGCTGGGATTGCCAACTTGTTTTCGCCTATTTGAGAGGGGCGAGACCTCTGCCTGTCAGGCGGTCATTTCGGCAGCATAGCCTCTCCAGAGGTCGAAAGCATCGGTCCTGGCGTGGCGGTATGAGATGGCGGAGAGTTGATAGCGTCGTGGGCGAAAAACGATGTTGATCTGATCATGTGTTGCCAGAAATCTCTGTGCCTGTCGGGGCGATTTGAACCGCCCCATCAACTTCTCGCGTTTTCGTGTTGGCCTGTGTGATCCTTCGATCCGGTTGTTCAATCCCTTGTGCGCGCGATGATCTGCGCCCGGTGCCAGGTCTCGGACCGGCTTGAAATAGCTGCGCAACTTATCCGTGATGACGACACGGGGGGCACCGAACCGGTCGATCAGCCTTGCCAGAAAACGGCTTGCAGCCTTGGCGTTGCGCTGTGGCTGAACGAGAATATCAAGCACGTCGCCGTTCGCGTCGACCGCCCGCCAGAGCCAGTATTTTCTGCCGTTGATTGGGATGACGACCTCATCCAGGTGCCATTTGTCGACCGCGGCCGGTCTGTCGCGCCTGATGCAATCGGCAAAGTGGCGCCCAAAGCGTTTCACCCATTTCCGGATCGTTTCCCGGCTGACCATCACACCCCGTTCGGCAAGAAGATCCTCGACATCCGCCGTGCTGAGCGCGAAGCGATGGTAGACCCAGACGGCATATGCAACGATCTCACGAGGGAAACGGTAGCCTTTCAGGCGCTGCATCGAGGATGGTATATTCATACCTACCGCCTAACCAAGCGCCGCACCGCAAACAAGTTGGCAATCCCGTTTCAGCGCGTGCAGAGGTGACCCAAGCAGGCATCCGTTGTAACGTGTCGAGGTCGCTGATGTGATCTAGCCGGGCGAAAGTCATGCCTGAAGCCTACATCAGCTCGGCGCTTTTTGCCAGGAAATAGCGACCAAACCGCCCCACCTTGTCGCTCTCATGTGTGTCCAATAAGATGTTATTATCGGACATCAGAAGATATGCTGAAAAGCAGTTCAATTTCATCACTGGATTCACTGAAAAATGGCCTCAGAGGACGAGAAACCGACATCATCAAACTCTGGTGCGTTTAGTATCGCTCAGAACGGCGACAGCGATCAAGAAAAAAGCAACGACATCTCCCTACCCGCCCACGTCGCGGGATCCGGCAGGCTTGATGGGCTGGTAGGCACCGCCCGGGACTATGCCCGCGCCGCAGCCTCGGACAATACGCTGAAGGCCTACGGGAAGGACTGGGCGCATTTCGCGCGTTGGTGTCGGATGAAGGGCGCGGAACCTATGCCCCC
The DNA here is from genome assembly GCF_001634775.1 of Sulfitobacter sp. HI0027. Classification (NCBI taxonomy): domain Bacteria; kingdom Pseudomonadati; phylum Pseudomonadota; class Alphaproteobacteria; order Rhodobacterales; family Roseobacteraceae; genus Sulfitobacter; species Sulfitobacter sp. HI0027. The sequence continues at coordinate 13,481 of NZ_LWER01000317.1, read as the reverse complement.
CTCATCCGAGATAATCGGCCTTTACCTCGCCGAACTCGCCTCCGGGTCGGGCCCCTCCCCTGCCCTATCGGTCAGTACTATCGAACGTCGCCTGTCAGGACTTGCATGGTACTATGCGCAGCGCGGCTTCACACTTGATCGCAAGAACCGTCATATCGCCACGGTGCTGGCCGGGATCAAGCGCAAACACGCCCGTCCGCCGGTGCAGAAGGAAGCGATCCTGGCCGAGGACATTCTCGGAATGGTGGCCACCCTGCCCTACGATCTGCGCGGGCTACGGGATCGGGCCATCCTGCTCCTCGGCTATGCAGGGGGCCTCCGACGCTCGGAAATTATCAGTCTCGATGTTCACAAGGATGACACGCCGGATTCCGGCGGCTGGATCGAGATCTTCGACGAGGGCGCCCTGCTCACCCTCAATGCCAAGACCGGCTGGCGCGAGGTCGAGATTGGCCGCGGCTCCAAGGATCAAACCTGCCCAATCCATGCGCTTGAGCAATGGCTGCACTTCGCGAAGATCGACTTCGGCCCTGTCTTCGTCGGCACCTCGCGCGATGGCAAGCGTGCATCTGAAACGCGCCTGAACGACAAACATATTGCACGACTGATCAAGCGCACGGTCCTCGACGCCCGGATCCGATCCGAACTGCCCGAGAAAGAGCGCCTGGCACTGTTTTCTGGCCATTCCTTGCGCGCCGGCCTCGCCAGCTCGGCCGAAGTCGACGAGCGCTATGTCCAGAAGCAACTTGGGCACGCCTCGGCCGAGATGACCCGCCGTTATCAGCGCCGCCGCGACCGGTTCCGGGTGAACCTGACCAAGGCCGCAGGCCTGTGACGCGGATCAGAGGCCTTCATTCTTCAACGCCATCAGCGCCGCCATATGATGAGGCAGATTACTGCGAGAGTGCAGGATATCGACGATGATGACCTCGTCGGGCTGGTCCAGAAACACTAGAAAATGCTCCCCTGCCCTAACGAACCGCAAGTCATCGGCCTCATCCACGAGAACCGCGCAACTCCGGCTATACGCAGGGCCGTTCAGAATACCTTCACAGCGGTTGAGCAATTCCGCCTCGTAGAGCTCGGTCTGACGCAGCCCAAAATTCTCGATCGTCCATCTGGCGATCTCGGCGAGGCTGGCTTCCGCACGACGCGTCAGCCGGAAGGATCGGCTCATGAACGAGCGCGCGCAGTCGCAAAGGCCCGACGGATCGCATCTTGGCCGCTGCCCTCTGCAAGATCGCCCGCCTTGGCCTGCGCCAATCCCTCAAGAAGGCCCTTCCGGATCCCGGCAAGCTGTGCCTCTTCTTGCTCAAGCAGCCTCAGGCCAGCGCGCATCGCTTCACTCACGTTCTGGTAGCGCCCGGATGCCACCAATGCTTGAACCAGATGGTCTTGGGTTTCGGTCAGGACAACGTTGCGTGTCACCATGGGTCGGGCCTCCTTTATTGGCAATATATGCCAATGCTACTTATTGATCAATACGTCACGCCGCCTGCCCACTGAGCCTACCATAGAAGCTGCGCTCGAGATGCAGCTTCCCTGGCCCGGCTTTCTCGACCATGCCCCGCAAGTATCCGCCCGGTGAGGCAACCTCGCCCGCGCTGTGTTTCGCGAAGACGAGTGCAAACGCGGCCATGGCCACTTTGGTGCCCATTCGATCCTGCGCCACATTCCAGGCATGCTCAGAGAGCACCAATCATCGGCCTGAGCTGCCTGGCAACCTGGTGCAGATCGCCCCAATCCTCCAGGAATCCTGCCCATACTGCGCGCCCAGGACGCGAATTCCGGACAGGCCTGCATGATTGTCGGCAGGTCGAGCGCTGTCCGCTTCTTGCGCATCGCGGTAATCCAGTTTCCAGCTCCCTCTCAATCCGCTCTGCGGGTGGAGCATTGGGCACCGCACCCACCGCTTCCTATTTATCAGGTGAATTACTAGCAACTGGATTAAGTTTATTTGTAATTAGTATGTGAGGTTCGAAAATGGCCTCCTTGGGGCTCATTTCTCGTGTCTTCTCCATCACGTCGACATCATCACCACTTGTGTATCCACAGGTTCCACCGCGCCAGTCACTTTAGTTATGCCGCCTTCGCCCGTTCCTGAAACTCCTTGAAACAGGTAAGTAGACGTACAAGCTGCTCAGAGGCTTCCTGACGGCCCGGAAGGCGGTCCAAAGCTCCTTGAAGAGGCCCGTGGATTGGTTCCGGCAGCCGCGCAGCGCTTCGCTGATAGCCGCCTAGATCGGGATCGGATCACCCGGGGTGCCACCGTGATCTGACACTTCAGGCGCTGGCGGAGATCGCGCTTGGCCAGCAAGTTGGCATGAAGTCCCTCGAACGATTCCGTTTCCGTCATTTTTTGCTAGAAGCCAGAAAATGCAGAGGCTCAGGGTTGCACTGTTCACAGCTGTGAACAGCAATCGGGGAGGGGGCAGCTCAGCAAAAGTTCACAGCTGTGAACCTACCCCCGTCGCACCTGCAATGCGCGAATCATAGCGCCGCAGGAAAACAAACCGTTCTCGGCCTTTCGTGTAAGCGAACGCAGATAGGCCGATGGGCTCTTAATCTCAGCAAATCTTTCGAGCATCGCAGCAAGTGTCGTTGCAGCTTGCGCCGTGCCCATTCGAGATTGAGCTTCCTTCCAAACCTGTCTGGTAATTCCCATCATTGGGCTAACAGCATCCGAAAGTCTTACGAGATCATCCCAATGCCGTACGGAGCCTGGAGCGAATGTTTGTATCTCTTTGCAGGTGCTCAACACTAGCTTTATTGGCGGTGCTTGCTGCGATGATCGATGGTTTACCGTCGGGGCTTCGTTAGCGCCGCCTCCTGCTTCTTCTCTATTATCTTTATATTCTTTATTTGAACTATGATGGTGCTGCTCAATATTAGCGTCGCTGGTGCTCATATTGTCTGATTGTGGCGCGTCGATACAGGTTTTGACTTCTTCCAGCGCTGCCATCATTTTTGCTTCGAGTACATTTAAATCTTCGAAGCTTAGTCTTCTGCGAAGGTCACGGGCCGTGAGCAGGGAGAGGTCGCTCATACGGTCCCACAAGGCTAGGTCGGGCTTCAATGACAGCCCATAGGCGACGAAACCTGCAAGGTCGCGGCGCATTAGGCTGACGGTCTCGCGCAGGCGTTTGCAGCGAGCCTCTGCATGGGCAAGCTTTTCCGCGATTTCCCTGAACTCATCAAAGCGCGCGGCAAGTGGAGTAAGGTCAAACCCGTAGGCTAGCTTTGCGCCACCATGATGACGCACGTAGCGTTTGCCGTTTGGGCTGTCGCGTCGAACGATAATGCCAGCGTCTACTAAGCGGGCAATGTGCCGCCTCATGGTAGAGCTAGGCATACCGTTCAATCGTTCGCAGATCGCAGCATTAGAAGGGTAAACAATTGCTGGTGGGGAGCCCGATCCAATTGCTGTTTCGGGGTGGAACCCGAGCAGCGTTTGCAAAACGGTGAGGTCACGATCGGATAGGCCAAAGTGTTGGCGCGCGGCCGCGAGATTGCGCAGGGCATGCCATTTGTTGACTTCTGCGGCGGGCTGGTCCGCCAGTGCATGGCGTTCCAATTGGACAGCAGATATAGGTCGCCGGAATGACGATACGGGTGTGTATTCCATTTTCATGTGCACGAAGACAAAAATATAGCGGTCCGCGAATCACTTTGGACTTGCGAATTGGGGCTCCGACCACTAGCTTGAAGGTGCTAGAAACAAGTCTGGGTCTCGTGGAGCGTCGTCTTTGCGGGACCTTTTCTTTTAGTCTTTCTCGTGTCTCCCTTTCATTGTTGCTCTATTCCTCAGTCGTCGCGGTGTTGAATCCAGCGCGCGTGAAGTTCTTCGATCAGATCCTGCCCGTGAGACTCGATCCAATCGGCAAATGGCCCTTTTCCCAAGTCAAGCGATACCCCCTTATCGGATCGCACTAGCTTGGCTGCTGTTCTGCCATCGACGGGCAGATCAACACTGAGTTTGGGTTTGCGAGCAGAGGCCTGTTTGACCTTTGTCGCAGGGCTGTCGGGCAGGGCTGCGGCCTTAAAGACGGCCTCGAAGGCGCGCATGGATGCATCGTTGGGTTCGTTCTGAGCCAGGCTGTCGCCTACTACGATCGACTCCTCGGCTTCATTGCGAACGGTTTCGGCAATTTTGATCAACCGATCCGGGTTAGTCCGACCTGCCTCAATGGCTTTGCTAAGAGCCTCCCATCGAGGGCGGCCGATACCATGAGCAGGGCCGATGGCACGGATCAGGTCGCGGCCTATCAGCTCTGCAATGGATATGGCCATCGAGATAGAAGACTTTGTGACCGTAAGCACCTCGGCGACTTGCGTCTGGTTGCCAAAGCCGGTTTCAACAAGTTCTTGTGCGAACAGAGCCCGTTCGATGAATGACAGGTCACGGCGCGCCATGTTCTCGGAAATTTGTGCACGAACGGCGGCATCTTCCCCCATACTGGCGATCAATGCGCGGACGGTCCCTACTTTGCTTGAATTGCGGATTGCCTGAAGTCTGCGCCGCCCGTAAACCAGCAGGTAGCGGTCGGGGGTCGTGGGGTGCCGACGCACAAGAATTGGCACCGTTTGGCCATTAGTCTCTATAGCGTCACGCAAATCGGCCATGTCGCTGACGTCGAGACGGTCCGCAATCCTGTCATCTTCGATTGTATCAGGGTCGAGATCCCACACCTGATGCGAATCTACGGCATCGCGTGCAGAGCGCAGCGCGCGGTTCGTGGACATCATCGAGGATCCGGGGGCAGGGGGAGTATGCCCTGCCCCTGATAGCCCGTCGAGCATTGTCATGCGTTTTTTCTTGGTCGTCATGGACGTCCCCACGTCTGCTGGATTAGTTCAGCGATTTCATCGTTGACGGCATTGAGGCTTTCGACTGCACGGTCATAGGTGGAGCGGGTGAAGGCGCTGCGCTCGACTTCGTATAGGGTCTGCTTTGTGAGACCTGCGTCTGAAATTGCTGTCGACTTAAGTTGCGGCGCGTTCAGCACTTTGTCGCCGTACATGGTCCGCAAAAAGGCAACGATTCGATTCTGCGGCGCGTCGGCGGGTTCGTAGCGGGTCAGCAGGTAGCGCATCCAGTCATGGCTCATGTCGGCGCCGGATTCAGCGATCACGTCCATCAGGTCGGCAGTCATACGCAGGAACTGCGACATCGACATCACGTCGAGCATTTCGGGGTGGATGGTGACCATCACGCCAGTTGCAGCCGACAGGGCAGACATGGTTAGGAAACCAAGTTGGGGCGGACAGTCGATGACGACCACATCGTACTCGGAATCCACCTGCATTAGAGCCTCTTTTACGCGGAAAAAAAATAGTCCTGCCTTGCCCTGCGACAAAGCACGTGGGGTTTCGTGTTCGAACTCCATCAGCTCGAGGTTGCCTGGGATCAGATCAAGATTGGGAATGTAGGTTTTGCGGATTACATCGGCGATGGGCACGGGGGATTCGTACCTGATGGCGTCGTATAAAGTGCCACCGTCTTGTAGGTCGAATTCAGGCTGCACACCGTGCAGGGCGGTCAGGGACGCCTGGGGGTCAAGGTCAATGGCAAGCACCCGATACCCTTTGAGCGCAAGGCGTTGAGCAAGGTGGGCAGAGCTCGTCGTTTTGCCAGATCCCCCCTTAAAATTCATTACACCAATGACCTGGAGCTTGTCACCTTCGCGTCGTCCGGGCAGGTAATCTCCAGGTTTGCGCGCAGTTTTTTCGAGCAGGATGCGTAGGTCCTGAATATCATACACTGAATAGTGTCGCCGGTTGCCCGGTGTAAGGGCAGGAGAGGGCCCGCGCCCTTCGAGGTGAAGTTTGCGTAAGTAGCTGTCGTTCACGCCAAGCAACGCCGCAGCCTCACCAGAGGTGAAGGTACGCATGGTTTTCTGCGCATTCGGGGGAAACAGGTTCTCGCGCTGCGAATGCAATTGGCCGGACAGCCATTCCGCATGTTGCCTGATGATGGAATTCAGGTCATCTGTTTGTTCTGTACTGCTCATCTACCCTCGATCCCCGTCCCGTGTTCACGGAACATGGCGTTTATCGCCTTGTTTCCGTGACTATTGACGAAAGGCTGAGTGTCGCGCAAGTATTTTCTACATATAATGCTCCTAACAGGGTAATTGCCACGCATGAGACTGCGAGCCAGCAGGAAAGGGCGGCCTCAGGCGAACCCGGCCGGGCGTAGGGCTTTGAATAGCGTTTCGCTTGACGGCTGATCCAATAATGTAAACTTATTGGACATAGATGAGAGCGACAAGGTGGGGCGGTTTGGTCGCTATTAACTAGACGAAAGCGCCGCGCTGATGTAGGCTTCAGGCATGACTTTCGCCCGGCTAGATCACATCAGCGACCTCGACACGTTACAACGGATGCCTGCCTGGGTCACCTCTGCACGCGCTGAAACCCTTGAAGATGTTGCGTTTTTGTCGGGCGCGGCGCTGAATCATCTGCATGTTGTGCTCGGACGCGCGGAGGTGCCCCAAGCTTTGTTGCGGGACCGTTTGGCACTGAGCGCGGCTGCGGCTTGTGTCGCGTTCTCTGGACGATCGGAGCGGGCAGCGGAGTTGCGCGATGCGGTGCACCTGTTGCGGCCCGGCGATCTACCCGGACCGACCGGTGAAATCTGCCTCGCCTGGCGGCGTGCGGTGGAGCGGCCGGTGTCGATCAAGGCTCTGGGCCGAGCCTTGCCGGCCTTCGAGCCGGGCCAGATCGCGACGTGGCTCGATGCGGGGAAAGGGGCGCCCGTGACCCGTGCCGCGATGGTGCTGGAGGCGGTACTGCGCGAGGCGCCGCGCGCAGAGGTTGCGGCGCTGATCCTTGCGGAGGCGGCTCTCGCCCAAACATTCGGTTGGAATCATCTCTTGCCGTTGTTGGCCGCGGGTCTGAAACGCGCCGACCTGCGCAAGCATGGCGACGACTTGCGTCTCGCCTGTCATCGGGCGCTCGTCTTATCGGCAGTCGATGTCGTGCGTCTCTCCGTCGACCTCGCGCGGCGGGCGGCGTATCTCAAGGCGGTCGCTCCGAAGCTGCGGGCAAAGGGGGCGGGGGATGCCGTCAAGATGTTCCTGACCCGGGACGCCGTGGCGCCGTCGGCCTTGCCATTGCCGGATCGCGCCGCGCGGCGGCTCTGCGACCGGCTGGTCGACCTCGGCGCGGTGCGCGAGCTGACCGGGCGCGACACCTTCCGGCTCTACGGGGTGTAGCGATGGCGAAGGATCGCTCTGACCCCGAACTGGACCGCGAGCTGCCCGACCTGCCGCCAGAGTTGCGCTGGCGGGAATGGATGCGCCGGATCGAGGCGGTGCTCTTTGCCGCTGCCTCGCCGGTGCCGCGCGACGATCTGGCCCGCGTGGTGGGGCAGGGCGCTTCGGTCGACCTGCTGGTTGAGGACCTTGCCGCCGATCTGGAGGGGCGGGCCTTCGAGATCGCTCAAGTCGCTGGCGGCTGGATGTTCCGGACGCGGGCTATCTACGCCCCTGCGATCCGCGCGGCGGCAGATATCGGGGACCAATTGCTGGACCTGAGCGAATTCGACGTCGCGGTCCTGGCCGCCATCGCCTACCACCAACCGATTACACGCGAAGGTCTTAAGGATATTTTTGGCAAAGAGGTCAACCGCGATTTGCTTGGTCGCTTACATGCGCGCGATTTGATTGGAACGGGTCCACGATCACCTCAGAGAGGGGCACCTTACACGTTTGTGACGACAGAGCAGTTTTTGATCGCGTTTGATCTTGAGAGCTTGCGAGACCTTCCGGACAAGGAACAATTGTTAGATGCCGGTTTAAGCGCGGAAAACGCGGAAGCTGGCTGAATAAATGTTACTCAAACTGTTTGCTTTGTGAACAGTCTTGGCCTAAACAACTTTAGGGGGTTGGAGTGACACCCCATTACACCCCGGCTTGAACTTCCATGGGTCGCGGTAAACTGCGGCGGCCTTCGTCCATTCCCTGGCTTCTGAGGTCGCCGATTTTCTTCGAACATCCCAAAGTGCATCAGGTTGGGCATACCAGAGGAAACCTGCCATCATATTTGCTTTTTCCTAAAGCGCACGTATATGCATTTTGTGAATGTCAGTTGTGGTTCATTCACGGCGGTGCATCCTCCCTGTAGCACCGAATAACTGCGGCGACCCTTTCCCCTTTTTACCCCAGGTGGGTCGTCGCTACTTTTTCTGCAGACTGCGCTGCTTGCGCGAGCCGGAACAAGTACAGGCGGTGAGTTGAACCAAAATATAAAAGTCTCGTTTGGTGTGCGTGTAGAGATTGGCAACCAATTTAGAAGTGACGACCGGCTCGGTATCAGTGCAGCTTGTCGGGAAATATTTCGCTCAGTTCACCGTCACCGAAACCTTAGATGGAGGCTTGATTGCCCAGTGGCCCTGTCCCTTAGAAGGGCGTTTGAGACGGTCGGCGATTTAGATTAGAACCCATGGTGTCTTTGGATTCCGGTTTCCAATTGATCCTCGTTAGTCCTTCTCGGTAGTGGTGACCATTGTCCGGAAGATGCCTACTCGTTCGCCTAGGGGCGTCCTTAGCCTTGCAAATCGTTAAGAATCTGTTTGATTGGTTAAGTATTTATTCGCGTTAAACACGAACAAAACAGAGGACAGGCCATGCGGTTCATAGTACATTTACTCGGAGCAACCTCGATGACCTTATTGTCATCAATGGCGTTTGCCCAAGAGGGCGAGCGCGGTCGCGATGATCAACTCAACATTATCTACTGGCAAGCGCCCTCAATCTTGAACCCCTATCTATCCGGCGGTGTGAAAGAGCGCGATGCTTCCAGCATGGTGCTTGAGCCTTTGGCCAACGCCGATGAGAAAGGCGAGCTTGTTCCGAAACTGGCGGTCGAAATCCCAACGGTCGAGAACGGCGGCATGACCGAAGACCTAACGGCTATCACTTGGAAACTGAAGGAAGGGGTGACTTGGTCCGACGGTACGCCGCTTACCGCCGAGGATGTTAAGTTTACGGCAGATTATTGCATGAACCCCGAAGGCGGTTGCGCACAACTGTCAAAGTTCAATGACGTGAAAGAAGTCGAAGTCATTGATGACCACACCGTGACGATCCATTTCGACGAGCCGAAACCGTACCCCTATCTGCCTTTCGTGGGCGCGGCCGCGCCCATCCTTCAGGCCGCCCAGTTTGCGGAATGCACCGGCGCGCGGGCACCGGGTTGTACGGAGGAGAACTTCAACCCGATTGGCAGCGGCCCCTTTGTGGTGACGGATTTTCGGCCTAACGACTCAATCCAGCTTGTCGCGAATGACAATTACCGCGATCCCAGCAAGCCTGCTTTCGCCAAGCTCAACTTCAAAGGCGGCGGGGATTCCGTGTCAGCCGCGCGCACGGTGATGGAGACGGGCGAGTTTGACTACGCTTGGGATCTGTTGATGGCTCCCGATGTGCTGGAAAAGATTGCCGAAGGCGGAACCGGCAAGCCTATTTTTGAGTTCGGCCCTTTGGTGGAGCGGATCGAGATCAATATGACGAACCCCTCGCCGGACCTGCCGCCGGAAACCCGGGCGACGGTGGAGGAACCGCATCCTTTCCTTACCGATCGGCGCGTTCGTCAGGCCATGAGTATGGCCATTGATCGCGAATTGCTGAACGAAATCGGCTATGGTCAAGCGGGTCGGCCAACCTGCAATTTGGTCCCCGCGCCGCCGATCTATAGCTCTGATAACACCGAATGTCTGACACAGGATTTGGAAGCGGCGAAGACGCTTTTGGATGAAGCGGGCTGGCAGGACCAAGACGGGGACGGCGTGCGCGAGAAAGACGGTATGCGTCTGTCGATCCTGTTCCTGACCTCCACCAATGCGGTGCGCCAAGACTTTCAGGCGCTGATCAAAGATTGGTGGAACCAGATCGGCATCGAGGTTGAGTTGCGCAACATCGACGCGTCGGTCTTTTTCGGCGGCGACCCCGGTAGCCCCGACACTTTTCCCAAGTTCTATGCCGATGTCGAAATGTATGCGAACCTCTATGACGGCACTGATCCGCAAGCCTATCTCGCGCAGCGCCGTTGTGGGAATGAGCCAAAACCATCAACCCAGTGGCAGGGCGAGAACATCAACCGCTTTTGCGATGAGGAATACGACTCTCTGCTGGATGAGCTATCTCGCACCAGCAAGATCGAAGAGCGGGCGCGTCTGGTGAAACGTCTGAACGACATTATCACTACCGAAAGCAAATCTATGCTGCCGCTAATCAACCGCGCGGCGGTGGCAGCACAGGCTAACACGCTTGGTGGCGTCAAGCTGAACGCTTGGGACAGCGACCTGTGGAACGTCGCCGACTGGTATCGCACCGAAGGTTGAATCTAAAAAACGGTTCTCTGATTGCGGCCATATCAAGTGGGATAGCGATCTGTCCGTTCGGGGTCATGGTTCTCTCCGAGGTCGCGTTTTGCGCCTCATGTTGGTGTTCGGTGGTGGATCGTCTCCAATGTCGTTTGCGGGGTGGGCAAGCGAGCCTGCGCCCCAACCGTTTTTACGAGATCGATCTACCTCCGTCCCGTCGGGACTTCGCTTCCCACCTTCTCAGCGGCGGAAATTCAGATCAGGCATTGGCCTCCTTTGTCCATTGATAGTCCGTGCCAGATTTCCAGATCGTCAGCATCAGGACTGCGATCTTGCGCGCTGTTGCGACTGCGGCCTTTCGGAACCCGCGTCGTCCGGCCAGTCGCACAGCCCAGCTCTTCAGTGGCGAGAAACGCTTCACCTGGCGGATCAAGCAGGACGCTGCCTCGAACAGCAGTCCGCGCATCGTCCCGTCTCCGCACTTCGACACCCGTCCCGACCAATCCATTTCGCCAGATGCAGGTCGGACCCGCAGATCGCGGTCGAAGTGACTTGGATCACGACATCGGTCGTTTCCTCGATGGTCGGGTCATCGACAGTGTCGACCTGGACCTTGCCGGTCCCTTAAAAAGTGAGGGCGCGCATAGGCTTTCTCCTGCTTTGACTAAGACAGAATGCCGCGTGGGCGCCCGCAGCTCCGATAATATTTGTGTGGCTTCTGAAAGCTCACCCTTCAGATTCTAGGGTCAGACCCCATAAATTGTCTTGAAGCAGCTCGGCCTGAACTTCACTGGTCGCGGATGGGCGTTTTCGCCCGGATCTTCGTCGAGCTCGCCCAGCCTGGCGCCGAAGGCGAGACCATCATGATCGACAACACGCACATCAAGGCACACCGTACGGCGGCGATCTGCCGTTTGCCGAAGCCCGACGGAATGGTGCCGAGCACTCTGCTATTTAGCTGCCAGTAGGGTGAACTTATGGATCTGCGGCGGTTCGGAAAACAGCTCATCCGCCTTTTCCATCAGTGCGGCGGCAACCTTGCCGTCAAGATGCGCCTGCCGATCTTCCTCTGTGTCGAACGTATCGAAGATCGCGTACGCACCGGGGCCTTCCTGGATCGCATACCAGGTCAGGGTACCGGGCTCGGCTTGAACGAGCGGTAGCGCCGAGGTCAAGAAATCCGCGACATCGCTTTCTTTTCCGGCCTTGGCCTTCAGTGGCACGTACAGCGCAAGTTTGGGCATGATCAACTCCTTAGGGTAAACGAAAAGATATTATCTGGAAAAATAAACGAGCGAAAGGGTCGAAACGTTCCCGGCTCAGGACTCACAACCAGAACATGACGGTTGCAGCGATGTAGATTGAGCTGACCCCCGTCGGTTGGACAGTTTCGGGGCTGATTTAAGCTATTCTCTGCCTCTACCGGCCGGGCTCGATCTGGTTGAAGTAGATCACGGCGGGCGGGTGCCCTCCATGGGCGGCATGAGGCCGCTGGTTGTTGTAGAAGGTGATCCATCGGCCGACACCGGCCTTGGCCTGCGAGCGCCCGTCGCAGGCGAAAGATGCAACCGTAACGCCGCCGTGCGACCGCTCAAGTCTTCCTCAATCAATCTCTGAAATCGCGCCCGCAGCGCTTCTGGCGATGGTGCTGACATGATCCATCCTCCCAAACAGAATGAATCACGAAATTAGCCCCGCGGGAATCCCCGCGATTCAGGTTTTCGGCAGGACGCTTTAGCGCATTTCGACAACTGCGCTGGCTTGGAAACAAGGTTGAAGAGGTGTGCAGTCTTCGTTCATCCTGCCGATGATATCATTCTAGTAGACGACCTTCTCCGAGGTCGCGCGTGATGCAAAATAAGTTCAAATCCGGCGTGCACCTCAGAAACTCGAGCAAAACAAGTTGATTAGGCAAGTTCCTGCATATGCGAGCCTGAACCAACAGTTCTACTAGAACGAGAGCCAACCAAATGCTATACTTCTTCAAAAGGAACACATATGCCTAGAGAAGAATCGCATACCTCAGAAACTTGCAGCGCAAGAAGTCCCGATGGCCGTGGGGTTTTATTTCTGTGGTTGCAGTTCTGTGGCTCGTCGCGCTCGCAACCATTTTCAAAATGGTAGCCTATGATTGCATATATTACTGCTAAAGTCTAACAATTAGTAAAATATTGACGGTGAATCTCGCTAAGATATGAACACAAATATCGTATGAACTTCACCAAGTTCGAGTAGCGTCTGATACGATCAACTTTTTTCCCTGACATCTACATTCTCCGAAGTTGCCCAAATCCATGGAACAGTCCGAGGACCTACTTTCGCCTGAAGTTTTCGCGAAGAGGGACAAAGTGTATCGGTTTTGTGATGGGGAGCTTCTATAGCTTCTGATGTTTTTCGTTCTTTCCTAATTAGCTTTCGACCCGGTTGTGACGTATATCTGCTTCTGCAGAAACTCAGAATATTTTGGTTGTTTCGGAGGTATAGCTGCATTTAAGCCCGCGAAATCAGTTCTATACACAGTTGGATGACACAGTCACCGGGAACAAAGTCCAAGCCGTCGCGATCAAAGCGGACCATGCGGATACAAGATTTAATTGATGGTAAAAACGAGATGTTCGCTTGCAATGCTGTCTTCTCACTACGCAAACTAGCAGTAGTTGCAGCTCAATAGCGGCGAACCAAGCTATCAGGAGGGCCCAACGGAATAGTGGCAAGCCGAGCCAAGCGACCTTCGCCCAACCAAGGGCGCAGCCCAAACCCTGCAGCCCATAGATCGCGCTGAAACTGACCAGCCAGACCAGCAGCGGCAAGAGAATGCGCAACAACTTTCTCACGCGATCATCCCCGGCAGATGCGCCGCAAGCAGGATCAGCGCCGTGATCGCTGCCAGATAGTCGGACCAGAGCGTCACAATGGCGAAAACCGCCCGACGCTGGGGCGAGGTGAAACCACGCCGGACCTGCAGGATCAGAAAGCCCTGCATTAGCCCCACGAGCAGAGCATGGGCCACCCCATAGGCGCCGAGGATGAGGAGCGTGGCGGCATAGGCATGGCCGTCCGGGGGCGGGAGGCGCAGCAGCAAGGCCCCGAACACCGCCGCTGTGGCAACCGTTGCCAGAAATGCCGGGGCAAGAGCGACCATAGGGGCGGTGCC
>NZ_LWER01000316.1:0-399 GCF_001634775.1 Sulfitobacter sp. HI0027 | reverse complement strand
AACACTCCGACCTCGACTAGGTAGTCTAAAAACTGGGCAACTACATTTGAGTATCTGTCTACGGTCGCAGAAGCTTCTCCGCGTTTGATGAGTGCGGCCACAAACGTGTCCATGACATCCAGAAATTCTCCATCGTCATCAATCAACCTAAGGGTGTCATATTTTCCCCATTTAGAGCGGACTCGTGTAAAGTTCTTCATTTGTTCCAGTGCCTCCAAAAGGGGCTCCGACGATACACATTAAGGTGTGCATGTCAATACGCGCAGTAAGGTCAGGAAACGTTAACGGCTTCAAGCATTTGGTAGAGGTGTAGGGCTGTTTTAATGCGTTCTAATGTCAAGGTAAGATAAGAACCGCGGACCTACTGATTACAAATCAGTTATAAGCACCAAACTATGC
>NZ_LWER01000315.1:0-285 GCF_001634775.1 Sulfitobacter sp. HI0027 | reverse complement strand
CCTGTGAACCCATCGTTCTTAGCAGAATGCTTTTTTGCCGCTACGCAGCTCGGACCCCGTCAGATCAAAGCCCTCGATGCGCCAGCTTGTTCTTCGATCAGGCTCTATGAGGAGCTGTCTATCAGACATCTTTTCAAAATCATGCATTCAGATTATGTTCTCTGCACCGTCGGGACCTTAAAACGACAACAGTTCAAGGAGCACATGATTACAATTTGCGATGCACGCAACGAAGTCTTCCACGGTAGACCAATCAAAAATAGATCGACACTCTTCTCTGCATGT
>NZ_LWER01000314.1:0-287 GCF_001634775.1 Sulfitobacter sp. HI0027 | reverse complement strand
CATACCGTCCATTGCGGGCTTCTGCATCTGGGCATGGTTCATGCCTGACATCGGTGCCTTTTTCTTCTGCTGCATCTGCGTGTGGTCCATGCCGTCCATCGCAGGCTTTTGCATCTGCGTATGGTCCATCCCAGCCATCGAAGTCTTTTTCTTCGGCTTTTCCTCTGACGGGGTCATCGCAGGCATCGGGGGCTGCTGGCTGGATTGCATGTTTGAATGGTCCATGCCTGTCATGTCGGTGTGGTTCATTCCGGTCATGTTCTGCATGACGTGGTCGCCCATACCCA
>NZ_LWER01000313.1:0-248 GCF_001634775.1 Sulfitobacter sp. HI0027 | reverse complement strand
CATTTCTGAACATGAGCGGTTCCTCTCGTTTGTCGTTGTGTCATCACCTTGGCCCCAAAGCATTATCAACGGGTAAAGATTTGCCCTGCATTTGAAATTCCCGGTCATTGCGCTCCCGCCCCATGACGCCTAATAGTCTTTCGAAGGAACATTTGCGGAACGTCTCTTTATCTCGTATCGCGGACGCGCTAGATTGTGGGCATGAGTGATTTTGACGAAATGGACGCCTTTGAGGGCGCTTCCCTGTC
>NZ_LWER01000312.1:0-255 GCF_001634775.1 Sulfitobacter sp. HI0027 | reverse complement strand
TCCAATATGCCCCATGGAGACAGCATATGATCAACTTGAGCAATCACCTGCTAATCAAGTCCATCAAGCTGTCAGACCTCCACCGAGCCACGACGGATACTGTTGAACGAGCGCGAGTTCGATACGACAAAGAGGGGACCAAGACAGTCCGATACGCGAAGTTCCGGGCGCAAGAGGTCCGTGACGCGGTATTTGCAGGAACCGATCCAACTCGGATCGTTCAAGAGCTGTTCGATCTCGCGCAAGGAGTGAAGA
>NZ_LWER01000311.1:0-254 GCF_001634775.1 Sulfitobacter sp. HI0027 | reverse complement strand
AACCACGCGTTTTACAGGGGGTCCTTTTGCTTGTGACGAAGACCCGCTCCTACTTAGCGAGTGCCAACGGGAACGGGCAAAGCGTCTGAAAGTGCTCCGCGACCTGCCGCACCTTGTCATGGGGCAGTCCCATATCTGACACGAAGGACAGCTGAAGCTCCGGGGAGACTTCAGAGAAGAAGGAGAAGGCCGGCCCCATGGCAGACTGAGCGGCCTCCATGTCCGAGATTGCGGTGGCAATCTGACAAGCGGAT
>NZ_LWER01000310.1:0-259 GCF_001634775.1 Sulfitobacter sp. HI0027 | reverse complement strand
GCAAGGTGTCCTTCAGAGCCGCCTTTGCGTCATCCGCCTGGGCATCGCACGCGCGTTTCGCCTCGCGCCATGTCTTCCCGACGATCCGGTCATGGGTTTCGACCACCGCATCGGCAATGGCACTGCGCCATTCCAAAGCGCAGACCGCGACGATGGCAAGGCGGCGGTCGCCTGAAATATCCCGCAGATCGCCGGCGAAATACCGTTCCCCTTGTCGTCGGAGGCGAGCAATGCGGTGAGGCGGCACATCGGACAGGAT
>NZ_LWER01000309.1:0-295 GCF_001634775.1 Sulfitobacter sp. HI0027 | reverse complement strand
GAGGGCCCTCATGCAGATCGAAGAAACCACCCTTCCCGGCGTCTTGGTCCTGACCCCGCAACGCCACGGCGACCGGCGGGGTTTTTTCAGCGAAAGCTGGAACCGCGCCCGGATGGCGGCGGCGGGGCTGGACTATGACTTTGTGCAGGACAACCATTCGCTTTCGTCCCAGAGCGGCACCTTGCGGGGGCTGCACTATCAATCGCCGCCCCATGCGCAGGCCAAACTGGTGCGCTGCGGTCAGGGCGCGCTCTGGGATGTGGCGGTGGATTTCAGAGCCGGATCGCCCAGCTTT
>NZ_LWER01000308.1:0-259 GCF_001634775.1 Sulfitobacter sp. HI0027 | reverse complement strand
TATTAAGTACAAGTAAAGGGGTGGTACGAAAGCGGCAGTCAATCTCATAGAGAAATTACGAGAGAGAAAGGAGCTTTAAACTTCATGCGAGCTTTACGATAAAAGCTTGCATGAGGTGCATAGCTAAAAACCCAACAAAACATAGGTAAAGTGCAGCATCCGGCAACATGCCACTTCCGTCATGCAAGGTTTGTAGGTATTATCCTCGTATAACCTCGCAAGGATTTGCCTGTGAAAGCTGCCGCCCAGACCACCTGGA
>NZ_LWER01000307.1:0-289 GCF_001634775.1 Sulfitobacter sp. HI0027 | reverse complement strand
ATGAACTGTCCTCATGACCCATCAACTTTTGAACTTCCGGAAGCCTGAGCCCATATCCTCCTTCAACTGGAATGAAGTTCAGCATGAACACGCCGTAGAAGTGGCGCAGCGAGTGGGGCGTATATGGTTTACCATTCGGCTTGCGAGGAGCGCCAGATCGAATGCCCGCCGCATGAAAGGCTTTAATTCGATTATTGTCCTGCACGAGGCTATAGGGACGTCCGTTCCCGAGCGTTCTAATGTCCTGAAAGACCATGCGATCAGGAGTGATAGGTCTGTGTTCATATCG
>NZ_LWER01000306.1:0-4941 GCF_001634775.1 Sulfitobacter sp. HI0027 | reverse complement strand
CCTGAAGGGCGAAGCGGAGCAGCACCACCTGTCCCAAGGGGACCGAAGCGCCCAGTAGCTTGGCCACCGCATCGCCCACGGGCGCTACGATGCAGAAGCCCATCATCAGGGCTATTCCGATAAGGGGCCGATCCTGTTGCATTGCGTTACGCTAAGGAAGGTTTGTGTTCAATGCAATCTTTGGTTGAGGCTGGCTCATTTATATCGCGTCCTTTTCGCAGAGGCAGAGGCAGAGGCAGAGGCAGAGGCAGAGGCAGAGGCAGAGGCAGAGGTCGGATGCGGGTGGAAGGTTGGCAAAGGACCGGCATCGAAGGGGACGTTGATTGCGATTGCCTGCTTACGAAGACCCGGCGGTGGTCAGTGGACTATGCAAACCTAACACCCTCAACAGGACTTTCACCTTGTCCTAAACGCAACCGGCGCCGCGAATGCGACTGACACTTGCCCGACAGAAGGGCGTCCGGCGCCTTTGGTCCTGGTTTCGTTCTGGGCCTCAGGTTCAAGCCGCGGGGCGGCTCAGGTTCACCCGGTTTCGACCGTGGGTTTTCGCAGCGTAGAGGGCCTGATCCGCCTGAGCCATCAACGCTTCCGAGGATAGCGGGCGGCCCTCTTCCTCCATCGGGCCGACGGAGAGACCGATGCTGATGGTCACATGTATCGGTAGGGGAGTGCTGGGAACGACGAAGCCGCGATTGCCGATATCGGCACAGACCGCCGCCGCCGTTTTTTCGGCATCCGCAAGGTTGGTCCCCGGCATGACGATAAGGAATTCCTCCCCGCCAATCCGCGCGACAAGGTCCATGCCGCGCAGATTGTTGCGCAGCCGTTCCGCCGTTTGCACCAGCACCGAATCCCCCGCAGCATGGCCATAGCGGTCGTTGATGCCTTTGAAATGATCCAGATCGGCGACCATTACCGAAAAGGGGCGGGCGGTTTCAAGGGCATGTTCCGCGATGTGATCCAGATGGGGCAGGGCATAGCGGCGATTGTGCAGCCCCGTCAGAGGGTCGAAAACGGCAGCCTTCAGCCCTGTGCGTACCGTATCGCGAAGTTGGTCCGTCATCCGTTTGCGCCGCAAGATCGCATGAAGACGCAGGGCCATTTCCGCGGGGTTGAAGCCTTCGGTCATCAGATCGTCTGCCCCCAGATCTAGGGCAGTGGCAGCAAGCGCCGCATCCGGGGCCAGTTGCACCACCAGCAGCCCGGTGTGGCGGGTCTGCGCATTGGCGCGTAGCGTCGAGATCAGGCGCAGAGCCGCCGTGGCAGGCACGGGATCTTGAGGCAGGACCAATACAAAGGCGTCTGGCGGCCCGTTTGCGGCGGCGGCGCGAATGGCCTCCTCCGGGTTGGCAAGGGTGAGGCGCGCGCGCAGTTGGGGGCGGAGGTGTTTGGCCCAATTCACGCTCATCGCGCTGACGGAATGGATAATTACACAGTGGCTGCGGGCTGTGAATTCCGCCGCGAATTCAGCCGCGGGTTCCGCCAACCCAAGCGCGCGTGACGTATCATCGCGCATTTCCCATTCGTCAGCCGCATTGCGGGCACGGATGAGGCTGCGCGCCCGGCCCAGCAATAGCGTGCAATCAAGCGGTTTGAGCAACACGTCGTTCGCCCCCGCTTCGAGCGCGGCGAACCTATCCACCGCCTGATCGGCGTTGCCGATGGCCAGCACCGGAAGCTGCGCGCTATCGCCGGAGGTCTTGAGCGCGTGGCATAGGTCCGCCGCCCCGCCACCCGGCAGGGTCAGGGCACAGATCACCAGATCCGGCGGGTTGTCCCGCACGCAGGTCAAAGCCTCTTCCATATTCTCTGCCTGCACGACGTGATAGTATGCCGCACAGAGCTTGACCTTGAGGGCGATCCGATTGGTTGCAATCGCATCTGCAATAAGGATGGTCCCTTGCACGACAGCTCCTTCACCGTACAAATCAGTTTGATGAGACTGTCTTTGCCCCTTAATGGTTAACAAAGGGTTTCCAACCTTCAGCAAAAGACGGTTTTCAATGTCCTATACCCAAGACTCCGCCGAAACCTTGGCGCTTCAGGCGCTGGGCTGGCTCGCGGCGAATGATGATCTATTGCCGGTGTTTCTGGGCAGCACGGGCGCGTCCGAAGCGGACCTAACGAAACAGGCCAGTGACCCTATTTTCCTAGGCGCTGTGCTGGATTTTCTGATGATGGATGATGCCTGGGTCATCGGGTTTTGCGACCATCTGTCGATACCCTATGAACGGATCATGCAAGCCCGCGCGGCGCTGCCCGGTGGGGAGCAGGTGCATTGGACTTAAGAAACGTTAAGGGTCTGCTCTTTGACAAGGACGGCACCCTTTTTGACTTTGCCGCGACTTGGGAACCTTGGGCCGAAGCCTTCTTGCTGCGGGTCTGTGATGGGGAGCGTGAAATGGCCGCGCGGATCGGCGCAGACATCGGCTTTGACCTTGCCACCCGCCGCTTTGCCCCTGACAGTATCGCCATCGCTGGCACGCCGCAGCAGGTGGTCGATGCCTTGGCCCCGCATTTCCCTGAACGGCGGCCTTCGGATCTTCTTGAGGCAATCAATGCTGAAGCGGCCCGCGCGCCGCAGCGCGAGGCGGTGCCGCTCAGACCGTTTTTGCAAGGGCTCCGCGACCGGGGTCTTCGGCTCGGCGTGGCGACGAACGATGCGGAACACCCTGCGCGGGCACATCTGCTGGCGGCGGGGGTGGTTGATATGTTCGACTTCATCGCAGGGTTCGACAGTGGGCACGGGGGCAAGCCATCTCCGGGGCAATTGCACGCCTTTGCGGCGCATGTGGGCCTGCCGGCCTCCTCCCTCGCGATGGTCGGCGATAGCATTCATGATCTGGAAGCCGCGCGCGTGGCGGGCATGGGGCGGATCGCGGTGTTGACCGGACCGGCCACAGCGGAAGAGCTTGCCCCGCACGCCGATCTGGTCTTGCCGGATATCGGCCATTTGCCGGGGCGCTTGATTTAAGGTCGGCTTAGTCCTTAATCACCCGCGCACCCTCGAGAATTTCCTGTTCGAGGGTATCGCCGTGCAGGACCGAGATATCGCCCGTGGTCTCCAACACAACGGCACGCACGTCTAAAAAGCGCAGCGCATTGGCCTCTCGCAGCTTGGCTATCAGGTCGGCACGCGCGACGCGGGTATCGCGCAGGGCTGCATCAAAGATCACACCGTCGCGCATCAGGATCACGGGCTCGTTCTGCACGACTTCCTCAAACCCGTCAGAGGCTTGCCGCAGCTTTGCAATGACGAATTGCGCACCGAGCAGGGCGGAAATGGCCAAGGTCGGCTGCGCAAACTCTGGCCAAGTGGTGGCCTGACAGGCCCCGGCAAGCAGCGAGCCCGTGGCGACCGTGGCGACGAAGTCAAAGGCTGTCATCTTTGAGAAAGTACGCAGCCCGATCACGCGGACCACAAAGACCACCCAAGTCAGCGCAATGGCAGAAAGCAAAAGCGCACGGGCGAGGATATCGAGCGGAACGTGGTCGAAGAACATCACCCGTGCCCCCCGTTCAATGCCTTGCCCCGCTGGATAAAGAACCGCCCCAAAAGCACCACCATCGCCATGGCAATCAGCCCCAGATAGCGCTCATAGATGCCGTCGATCCCGGTGGGCAGGAAGAAGAACGGCGGGGCGGAGACCAGCCACAGAAGCGAGATCACCTTGAGCGCCTTGGCAAGGAACGCAGAGATATCAGCGAAACCTTTCGACAGCAGCCAAGGCACGGCGAGCATAATCAGCCCAAGCGCGTAGACCAGATAGACATGGATCACCACGCCATCGGAATCGCGGTCCCCGTATTCGTTTCTTGCGCCGACCAGAAAAACGATGAGCCCCAGAAGGGCAAGGCCAATGGTGGCGATGCTCCACCACCGATCGCCAAAATGCACATGGGCACAAAGCAGGGCACAGGCAATTAGCGCGGAGGAGAAGGCATAGATGCCGATGTCGACGATAAATTCATACCGCCCCGCACCCAAATCGCTGATCGTGTCGGCAATCCAGTCATGATTCGGCACCACAAAATCCGCGATCAGGATCGAGACGGCGAATATCACACAGCCAAGGATGGCGACCCAGCCCAGACAAATCATAAACCCCGGCGCGCTGTGCTGCCGGGGGGCTGTGACGTCATTGCTCATATTTAGACACCCTTTTTTACTTGAGGTCTGACACCAAGGTCAGACCCAGACCCTCAGTCCGATAGCCGCGAGCGTTCTTCGGCGTTGGGGCTTCCTGCGGGGGCTTCGTCCAATGTGGCCTCGGGGCGGTGCAGGTCTTTTTGAGGTTTCTTGGGCGGTGTCTTGTCTTCGTCTTTCGGGTGTTTGGGATCATCGCTCATGGATATGCTCCTCACTGGCTGGGGGAAAGGCGGGGCGTCGCCTCTTCTCTCCATTACCGAACGCGCGGAATGTGGCGGCGGTTCCGGGTGCGATTCCGGGCTTGGCGTGGCCGGGTGGGCGACGCAATTTCCTGACAACTGTATTCATCAGGCCAATCTTAACCACTGCAACGGCAATCTGCTCTCGGGAAAAATGGGAATGAGGCAGTCATGCACGGGCTTATCAACCGCAGCATTCAGAACTACTTTTGTGCCAACTACGGGCAGAGACTTTGGGTCGAGGTGGCCTCTCGGGCCGGGTTGGACTTTACCGAATTCGAGGCGATGCTGACCTATTCGGATCACGTCACCCCGGCTGTCCTTGAGGCGGTCTGCGACGTGCTGGACCGACCCCGGGCCGAGGTGATGGAAGACGTCGGCACCTTTCTTGTGGCGCAACCGGGCTATGAGGCTGTGCGGCGTTTGCTGCGCTTTGGCGGGGTGAGCTTCAGTGACTTTTTGCAATCGCTCGACGATTTGCCGGACCGGACGCGCCTTGCCCTATCCGAACTGCATTTGCCTTGGGTCGAACTGCGCGAAGACCCCGATGGC
>NZ_LWER01000305.1:0-214 GCF_001634775.1 Sulfitobacter sp. HI0027 | reverse complement strand
AAAGGACATCGAGGCACCAATCAGACCAGCCCAGATCATTGCATAGCGGGCCAGTTCTTCGGTATAAGCAGGTGGTTGGCTGAAAACATATCTGGCCACCACCTGCAAAATTACGGCCCCCACAAGCACCACGATTGCGATACCGGAAAGGACCATAGCCACCTTATCCAGTGTGTCGCTAAAGCGGATCATCGAACTTCTATACGTGCTCATG
>NZ_LWER01000304.1:0-278 GCF_001634775.1 Sulfitobacter sp. HI0027 | reverse complement strand
TAAGTATTTACCATATCCGTTCTTTTGGTACTTGGCGACACGCTCTTCCAGCTGGTTTCCGCTGATCCAGCCCATGTTGAAGGCCACTTCATCCGGGCTTCCCGTCTGAAGCCCCTGGCGTTTTTCCAGCGTGCGCACGAAGTTCCCGGCATCCAGCAGGCTGCCGTGGGTGCCGGTATCCAGCCAAGCATAGCCCCGGCCCATGCGTTTCACGCTCAGGGAGCCGTCATGGAGGTAACTTTCCAGCAACGTCGTGATCTCAAGTTCGCCCCGATCCG
>NZ_LWER01000303.1:0-205 GCF_001634775.1 Sulfitobacter sp. HI0027 | reverse complement strand
GATTTGCTTTGTGTTCTGGCGAGCCCGGTAGTCCATGCTGTAGTAGACCCCAATGTTGGTGGATCTGAGGTTTCGCCCACTTAATCCACTAAACAAAACACGGATGCGGACGTCACCGGTGAAATCAAAGTAGTCAGCAATGTGCTTCACCGTTGCGAGGAAACTATTAGCGTAGGAAATCTGTTGAGCTATCCATATATGCTGG
>NZ_LWER01000302.1:0-251 GCF_001634775.1 Sulfitobacter sp. HI0027 | reverse complement strand
AAGACCAGAACATCGCCTTCATCGGCGAAGAATTCGGTGGCCTTGGCCATGAAGTTTTCAAACCCATAATCATTGGCAAAAGCCGTGATCAGGTTTGGTTCATTGAAGTCCAAGCTGCGGCATTTGCCCTGTTTGGTGAAATCCACCCGGGCATGGGAGGCGATCGAAGCGCTGGCCCCGTTGCCTGCGAACATCAGTTTATTCCCGCTGTCACGGGTTTTCAAAATCAGGTCCCGAAAGGCCACCAGATT
>NZ_LWER01000301.1:0-279 GCF_001634775.1 Sulfitobacter sp. HI0027 | reverse complement strand
GAAAAAGGACCCCGGCCCTGCAAAGGCGCCGTCACGGGAATCATCAAACCGCAGAGGCGCGGTAGAAGAGGTCGTGCGCTGAAAGGTCAGGCCGGTTACGTCGGACCAGCTGTCCAAGGCCCATTCCGCCAGACGCTGGCCCTCAACCGTGAGATTGCTGATGTTATAGGTAAGCGTGTCGCCCGCGACCGCATCGAAACGCAGGGTGGTGGGGTAGCCCCAGAAAAACTCCGTCTCGAATGTGGCGATCTGGGTCGGGGTCAGCACCGTGTCTGTCAC
>NZ_LWER01000300.1:0-285 GCF_001634775.1 Sulfitobacter sp. HI0027 | reverse complement strand
CTTCAACGTATGCAAACAACTCGCCGAAGGTTGGCTTTACCTCGCCCATCTTCGGTGTGGTCGTGATGCTGCGCGGGTCAGTCTCACCAGCCCAGCCGGACGATGCGCCGCGAAGCCCGACGATCTTCACATAGTCGCTGGTGGTGGCGTTCTCGACAGATGCCAGCTTGCGAAGCGGCGAAGCATCAACCAACTGGTTCAAGATGCTGTTAGAGATTTGCTTTGGAACAGATGCGCCGCCATCTTCGGCTTCCCTGCTCTGCATTGCCGCCTTTACTTCCATCA
>NZ_LWER01000299.1:0-525 GCF_001634775.1 Sulfitobacter sp. HI0027 | reverse complement strand
GGCCGTACACCTGGTCGCCGCCGGCGTCGACGTCACGGTCATCCGAAGCTGGCTGGGTCATGTCAGCCTTGAGACCACTAACCATTACGCACAGGCAAATCTGGAGACCAAACGGAAAGCACTGGAACGGGTCGAAAGACCGAAAACCGATAGTCCGCCATCATGGCGGCGCGACCAGAGCGTGCTCGACTGGTTGGATACGCTCTGACGCGCATCAAAAATTATGCGGAGGAAAGTGAACAGACCGCCAGGGAAACAAGGGCATTGGCGGACTTCCTCCGCATTATGCCGTCCTCGTGATAACTGCGGTAATGACGAGCTCGTCATTAGCGCAACCAGTTGTGAAGGTAGGCAGCATTCATCTCGAGCGTATGCGCCGTAAAGCCAAGTTCTTGACCCAGGAACACCGAGGTCAATTCCGCGACGATCTCCTCGCGCGCATAGGACGTGTTGCCAAACTTCGAGAACCCGAAATCACGGTTCAGTCGATGGGGGGCTTTCGTGGCATGGGCCAGCTCATGGGCC
>NZ_LWER01000298.1:0-226 GCF_001634775.1 Sulfitobacter sp. HI0027 | reverse complement strand
GCATGTTCTCGGTCGTGAAGGTGCGCGAAGGCATCGACGCGGACGATTACGAAGATCCCGGCTGGTATGAAAACCCTCCGGGCACCGAGGCGTATGAATGGACGGGCGAGCTGCCAGAGTTCGCGCAGAACCACAGCCCTAAAACCAAGATCACGCCGAAACCAACCTCCGAGGGCTAAGCGGCCCTTGGACCATAATGACCTCTAAAACCATACAGGAAACACCA
>NZ_LWER01000297.1:0-264 GCF_001634775.1 Sulfitobacter sp. HI0027 | reverse complement strand
TCCATGGCACGCACAGTTTCCTTATTGTCTTCTAAAGACTACCTTATCTATCTGCTGACCGGACAGCATCAGATGGATTTGACGTCTGCAGTCGCGACATTGCTGTATGATGTCGGTGAGCGACGCTGGGATCTCGAACTATGCGTACTGGCGGGCCTATCTCCGGAAGCTCTCCCTCAAGTTGTAGAACCTACGACATGTGTCGGAAAGACTGGAGATGGTGCGAAGAGCTTTGGCTTGCCTAAGGGCGTCGCAGTGATCAGC
>NZ_LWER01000296.1:0-7880 GCF_001634775.1 Sulfitobacter sp. HI0027 | reverse complement strand
GCCACCGGCTACCACGCCATCGAATTCCTGCTCTGGGGCCAAGACCTGAACGGGACTGAGCATGGCGCGGGCAACCGTCCTTGGACCGACTACGCGACCGGCGAAGACTGCACCGGCGACAACTGCGACCGCCGTGGGCAATACCTGAAAGCCGCGACCGATCTGCTGGTCGGCGATCTGGAATGGATGGCCGGTCAATGGGCCGATGGCGGTGAGGCACGCGCCGCCGTGCTGGCAGACGAAGACGCCGGGATCGACGCGATCCTGACCGGCATGGGCTCGCTCTCCTACGGTGAACAGGCCGGGGAACGGATGAAGCTGGGCGTCATGCTCAACGACCCCGAAGAAGAGCATGATTGCTTCTCGGACAACACCCACAACAGCCACTACTACGACGGTTTGGGCGTGCGGAACGTCTATCTGGGCGAATACCTGCGCGTCGATGGTCGCGTGGTTTCCGGCGCATCGCTGTCTGACCTTGTGGCCAGCGCCGATGCCAGCGTCGACGGAGACCTGCGCGCCAAGCTGAACGCCTCCATGGTGGAACTGGGCCAGATCAAAACCGCCGCCGAAGCGGGGTTCAGCTATGACATGATGCTTGAGCGCGGCAATGCCGAAGGCGAAGCGCTGATCATGGGCGCGGTCGATGCGCTGGTGAACCAGACCCGCGCCATCGAGCGTGCCGTGACGGTTCTGGGCGGTGACGAAATCGCCTTTGAAGGCTCCGACAGCCTCGACGCGCCGGAGGCGGTCTTCCAGTAATCCTAACCCTTCCTCTGGGCCGCTGCGGCGGCCCGGGGCCAGCCAAGGAATACGCAAAACCATGATTGTTTGTCACTGTCAGAACATCACCGATCGCGACATCAACAATGCCATCGACTGGATGCGCGCCTCCGATGCGCGCACGGTCATTACTGCGGGCAAAATCTACCGTGCCTTGGGCAAAGCAGCCGATTGTGGCGGTTGCATGCCTCTGTTCTTGTCTACCATGCGCGGAAATGGCAACTTTTCCGTGCCTGTGCTGACAACCACTCTAAGTCAGGCAAAACCAAACAAGGAGACAGGTTCATGAAGGGCGACGACAAGGTCATCGAATATCTCAACGCGGCATTGCGCAGCGAATTGACAGCCGTGAGCCAGTACTGGCTGCATTACCGGCTGCAAGAAGACTGGGGCTATGGTCGGCTTGCCGATAAATCGCGCGAGGAAAGCATCGAAGAGATGAACCACGCCGACAAGCTGATCGAACGGATCATCTTCCTTGAAGGGCACCCCAACCTGCAAAAGCTGGACGCGCTCCGCATCGGTGAAACGGTCAAGGAATGTCTTGAGTCCGATCTGGCCGCCGAACATGAGGCCCGCACCCTGTACATTGAGGCGCGCAATCACTGCGATCAGGTGGGCGATTACGTCTCAAAGAACCTGTTCGAGGAATTGATTGCCGACGAGGAAGGGCATATCGACTTCCTCGAAACGCAATTGTCGCTTCAGGCCGAACTGGGCGAGGCCGTCTATGGCCAGCTTCAAGCCAAGCCGACAGACGACAGCAAGTAACTTCGAATGGCAGGCCCGGTTCTGGGCCTGCCGCTTATCCAAGGCATTCCCCATGCGATTCCTCATTCCGATGCTCACGGTGGCCGCCGCGAGCATGGCCGCCGCCGCCCCGCAAGCACTGGAGGAACCGCATCTCAAGGTGATCCCCCGCACCGCAGAAGAGGGCGCCCGGATTGCCAAGGTCACCGCCCCCGCGACCGAATTCGACAAGCCCGAGCCGTTTGAGACGAACCCGGCAGGGGCCGCCACGGTCAGCCCGCGCGGCAATGCCGATGCGTTTTCGCTGCCCTCGGGTAACATTCCTTTCGAGCGGGAGTTGGACTTTAAGGTCGGCAATGGTTTGTTCAAAAAACTCTGGGTGTCATCGCCGTCTTCGACGCTCGCGTCTGACGGGCTGGGGCCGCTTTTCAACGCGCGCTCTTGCCAGCGCTGCCACCTGAAAGACGGGCGCGGTCATCCGCCCGAGGGGCCTGAGGATGACGCGGTGTCGATGTTCCTGCGCATCTCGGTCCCCACCGCCCCCGAAGAGGCAATGAGCGAGATCGAGGCGTTCCTGCTTTCGGTGGGCGATACCACCCCGCGCACGCGGCCCGATCCGGTCTATGGCGGGCAATTGCAGGATTTCGGGGTGGCGGGGCATCCGGCGGAATACCGGCTGGGCCTGCGCTATGAAGAGGTGGAGGTCGCGCTCTCCGAGGGAGAGACCGCCAGCCTGCGCCGCCCGACCTACAGTGCCGAAGACCTCGGGTATGGCCCCTTGGCCGAGGGCGCGATGCTCAGCCCCCGTGTAGCCCCGCCGATGATCGGTTTGGGCCTGCTCGAAGCGATCCCAGCCGCAGATATCTTGGCCCTCGCGGACCCCGAAGACGCCGACGGCGATGGCATCTCTGGTCGGGCGCAGATCGTCTGGTCCTTTGAGCACGCGCGCCCGATGTTGGGCCGTTTCGGCTGGAAATCCGGCGCACCGACGATCCGCGAACAATCCGCCAGCGCCTTTGCAGGCGACATCGGCATTTCCTCCCCCATCTTCGATGCGGCATGGGGCGATTGCACCACCGAGCAAACCGCCTGCCGCGATGCCCCGCATGGGAACGGGGACGCGCGCGGGACAGAGATTGACGCCGAAGGGCTGGATCTGGTGACCTTTTACAGCCGCAACCTTGCCGTGCCCGCCCGCCGCGATGTCGGCGCACCTGAGGTGCTGCGCGGCAAGGCGGTGTTCCATGAGGTCGGCTGCACCTCCTGCCACCAGCCGAAATTCGTGACCGAACGGTTGGAGGACCAGCCCGAGCAGAGCTTCCAACTGATCTGGCCGATGACCGATCTTTTGCTCCATGACATGGGGGAAGGGCTGGCCGACGACCGTCCCGAGGGCCGCGCGAATGGTCGCGAATGGCGCACCGCGCCGCTCTGGGGCATCGGCTTGACCGAACAGGTTAACGGGCATACCCAATTCCTGCACGACGGGCGCGCGCGGTCGCTGCTCGAAGCGGTGCTCTGGCACGGCGGCGAAGCCCAGCCCGCCCGCGATGCCGTGGTCGACATGCCCAAGGCCGACCGTGACGCCTTAATCCGCTATCTGGAGAGCCTCTGATGCGCAGCCTGCTGACCGCCACATTCCTTCTGACCGCCGCCCCCGCCCTCGCCGGGGTGAGCGAGGTGATCAATGATCACGCGCTGCCGGGCACCGCGCGTTTCGCCTCTGCCACTGCGGCGCTCGACGCTGCAGCGCAGGCCGATTGCACCGACACGGCCCTGCGCCCGGCCTATCAAGAGGCTTTCGACGCATGGATGGGCATCGCGCATCTGACCCTTGGCCCGTTGGAGGAAGACGGGCGCGGGCTGGCCATCGCCTTTTGGCCCGACACGCGCGGCATGGTGGGGCGCAGCGTGGCGAGACTGGTGGCCGAGGAAGACCCAATCGCGACAAGCGGGGAGTACGCCGAAGTCTCCATCGCCGCGCGCGGGCTCTTTGCGCTGGAACGGCTGCTTTATGACGATGACTTCGCAGGCTACGGGGCCGAGAGCTATAGCTGCGCACTGGCCCGCGCGATGGCGGCCGATCTGGCCGTGCTGGGGCGCGAGGTCGACACCGCATGGCGTGAGGATTTCGCCACGACGCTCAGCAGCGCCGGGGAGGCGGGGAACAGCCGTTTCCTCAGCCCGCGCGAGGCGTCACAGGCGCTTTACACCGCCCTCGCCACCGGGTTGGAGTTCGTCGCCGATCAACGTTTGGGCCGCCCAATGGGCAGTTTTGACGCCCCCAAACCGCAGGTGGCCGAGGCGCGCCGTTCGGGCCGCAGCCTGCGCAATGTGGTGTTATCGCTTGAAGCATTGCGGGACTTTGCGCGCACCCTGTCGGACCAGCCCACCCCCAAAACCGACGCCGCCTTTGACCGCGCGCTCATCGCCGCCCGCGGCTTGGAGGACCCCGTCTTTGCCGGGGTGGCCGACCCGATAAGCCGTATCCGGGTCGAGGCGCTGCAAAACGATGTGCGCGCCATTGCCGAGGCGGTGGGGGCAGAGATCGCCCCGGCGCTTGGCGTTTCTGTCGGGTTCAACTCGGCGGACGGCGATTGATGCCGTCGCGCCGTCACTTCCTTGCCGGTCTCGCCGCCGCGTCGAGCTTGCCGGCGATGGGTTGGGCCGCCGCCGGCAGCCCTGTCTACCTTGCCGCCGCGCGTGACCCTTCGGGGGCCTATGCGCTTTTCGGGCTGGACGGGACGGGCCACGACATTTTCCGCATCCCGCTGCCCGACCGGGGCCATGCCGCCGCCGCGCATCCCACAGCGCCCGAGGCCGTGGCCTTTGCCCGCCGTCCGGGGCGGTTTGCATTGGTGATCGACTGTGAAAAGGGCCGTGTGGCCCACCGGCTCGACGCGCCGGTGGGGCGGCATTTCTACGGGCATGGGGCGTTTTTGCAGGGCGGGGCCATCCTCGCCACCAGCGAGAACGAGATCGACACAGGCAAAGGGCGCATCGGGCTGTGGTCCCGCGCAAAGGGCTATGCCCGGATCGGAGAGATCGCGTCAGGCGGGATCGGTCCGCATGAAATCCGCCGCTGGGCCGAGGATGTGCTGGTGGTGGCCAATGGCGGCATTCGCACGCATCCCGACAGTGGGCGGGAGAAGCTGAACATCGACGTGATGCGGCCCAACCTGTCCTATGTCAGCCTTTCGGGCGAAGTGCTGGAGCAGGTGGCGCTGCCCGACGATCTGCACACGAACTCAATCCGCCATCTGGCCTTGGCGCCCGACGGGCAGGTGGCTTTTGCGATGCAATGGCAAGGGGAGCCGGGTGACGGTGTGCCGCTGCTGGGGCTGCACCGGCGCGGGGAAGAGCCCATCTTGGCCGAGGCCGATCTGGCCGAGCAAATCGCGATGCAGGGCTACGCGGGCAGCGTGGCATTCGCGGCAGATGGCGGGGCGGTCGGTATCACCTCCCCCCGGGGCGGGCGGCTGCATCTGTTTGACAGCAAAGGTGCTTTCCTCGCCAGCCACCGCCGTGCCGATGTCTGCGGGCTGGCGCCGGGCCGCGGCGGCTTTGTCGCCACGGATGGGCTTGGCGGTATCCTGTCGCTGCAAGAGGCTACGCTATCGCGGCTGACCACAGCCAGCCGCGCGTGGGACAACCATTTGGTCGCCATCGACGCATAGGCGTGCGGGGGCCGTGCCCCCGCAGCGTTTCAGTCGGTTTTATAAGTCGGGTGGAACAAGCCGCCGGGCGAGAGGGTGAAAATCTCCACACCATCTTCGGTCACGCCGACCGAATGCTCGAACTGCGCCGAGAGGGATTTGTCGCGGGTGACGGCGGTCCAGTCGTCAGCGAGGGTCTTGGTCTCGGCCCGGCCAAGGTTCACCATCGGCTCAATGGTAAAGAACATGCCCGGCTCAAGCACCGCACCCGTGCCGGGGCGGCCATAGTGCAGCACGTTGGGCGGCGCGTGAAAGACCTGCCCCAGACCATGACCGCAGAAATCGGTGACCACGGACATGCGGTGGCCTTCGACGAAGGTCTGGATGGCATGGCCGATATCGCCAAAGGTATTGCCCGGCTTCACTGCCTCAATCCCGCGCATCAGGCTGTCGTGGGTCACGTTGATCAAACGCTCGGCCTTGCGTGAAAGCTTGCCTGCCACATACATGCGGCTGGTGTCGCCGAACCAGCCATCGACGATCACGGTCACGTCGATGTTCAGGATGTCGCCGTCTTTTAATTTCTTGTCGCTCGGGATGCCGTGGCAAACCACATGGTTCACCGAGATGCAGCTGGCGTGCTGGTAGCCCTTATAGCCAATGGTCGCGGATTTCGCGCCAGCGGCGTTGACCTTCTCTTCGATCAGGCGGTCAAGCTCCCCGGTGGTCTGACCGGGGAAGACATGCTCTGCGATCTCGTCGAGGATCGTGGCGGCCAGACGGCCCGCCGCTTGCATCCCGGCGTGATCCGAAGGCTCGTAAATGCGAATGCCGTCGCGCGTCTGGCGGCCTCGGTGTGCGTTGTTCACCGCTCTCTCCATCCTTGTGTTCGCTCCTATTTAGCGTGGCTTTCCGGCAAGGGCCAGTGCAGCTCAGCCCGCAAAGGGGATCGGTTGCGCCAGTGTGACGGCTTGGGGCGTGATATGGGTGCCGATGGCGTAGATTTCCAGCCCCGCCGCCCGCGCGGCTTGGGACGCGGCGGCATAGGTCGGGTCAATATCGGCGGCAAGGGTCATCTGCGTGCAATCGGTGCGTTGCACCAGATAGAGCAGCACGGCGCGGTGCCCGGCCTCAGCCATCCGCGCCAGTTCGCCAAGGTGTTTCGCCCCGCGTGCGGTGACGCTGTCGGGGAATTCGGCCAGACCCGTCTGCCGCGAGAGGGTGACCGATTTCACCTCGACATAGGCATCGGGCAGGCCATCACCGCGCAGCAGAAAGTCGATGCGGGAGTTTTCGCCGTATTTCACCTCCGGTCGTACCTCGGCATAGGCGGCCAGTGGCGTCACCTCACCCGCGACCAGCGCTGCTTTCATCGCGCGGTTGGGCAGGGCGGTGTCGACGCCGGTGAAATGGCCGTTCTCATGGTCCACCAACCGCCAGCCGTAGTTCAGCTTTTTCTTCGGATCGTCGTTCGGCTCCAGCCAAATCCGGCTGCCCGGTTCCGCCAGCCCCATCATCGATCCGGGGTTGGCGCAATGGGCGATCACTTCCTCGCCCGTATCTTCCAACCTGCAATCGGCCAGAAAGCGTTTGTAGCGGCGGATCAGCCGGGCGGGGACAAGTTGGGTTTGAAAGCGCATGAGGCGTGGCCTATACCGAAGGGACGCCATCCTCAAGGAGCCGCCCCCATGTCAAACCCCACCGCCGCGATGATCGTCATCGGCGACGAAATCCTTTCGGGCCGGACCCGCGACAGCAATATGCATCACCTTGCGGGGGAGTTGACGAAAGTGGGGATCGACCTCAAGGAGGTGCGCGTGGTGTCGGACGATCATGGCGCGATCATCGCCGCCGTGCAGGCGCTCTCAGGTGCCTATGCCCATGTGTTTACCTCGGGCGGCATCGGGCCCACGCATGATGACATTACCGCCGATTGCATCGCCGCCGCCTTTAACCGTGATATCGACGTGCGCGACGATGCGCGCGAGATACTGGCCGAACACTACGCCCGCGCGGGCACCCAGATGAACGACGCCCGCCTGCGAATGGCGCGTATTCCTGAGGGCGCCGCGCTGATCGAAAACCCGGTCTCTGCCGCGCCCGGTTTCGTGGTTGAGAATGTGAATGTGATGGCCGGGGTGCCGACGGTCTTTCAGGCGATGGTTGCCAGCGTCCTGCCGGGGCTGACCGGGGGGCAGCCGCTGATCAGTGAAACCCTGCGCATCGACCGGGGCGAGGGTGATATTGCCGGGCCTTTGGGCGCGCTGGCCGAGGAATATCCGCATCTGTCGATGGGCAGCTACCCGTTTCAAAAGGACGGAGTCTTTGGTGCGCATGTGGTGATCCGCGGCAGCGATCCGGGGATGGTCGAAGCGGCGATGGTCAAGCTCAAGGCCGCCTTCGCATGAGTGAGGCGCAGGCGTTTTTTGACGCGGGCGACGCGACATGGCCCGCCGCGCGGCGGTTTGATCATGGGCCATGGACCCTGCGCGAAGGGCAGGGCGGCGGCAAACGGGTCTCAGCAGCGACAGCGCGCGGGGCGGTCTCCGACGCCGACATTCCGACCGCCGAAGCGGCGATGCGTGAGATGGACCAGCGCCCGCTTTTCATGGTGCGCGTGGGGGAAGATGACCTCGACGCGCTGCTGGCCGCGCGGGGCTATGACGTGGTCGACCCGGTTACCGTACTGAG
>NZ_LWER01000295.1:0-294 GCF_001634775.1 Sulfitobacter sp. HI0027 | reverse complement strand
TGCTTTATCGACCGCCGTATAGGCGGCGGCGTTGATCACCGCATCGGGGCGTTTCTGGTGGATCAGGGCGGCGCAGATCTCAGGAGTTTCTAGATCAGCGGCATCACGGCCGTAGCATTCTGTTCCCTCCAAGGCGGCGAGTTCGCGCGCGACCTGACCCGTTTTGCCGAAGACGAGGATGGTCATGCGCTCACCCCCTGGTGCCAAGCCGTTGGCCCACGCCATCGCGGTTCTGCAGCGCGCGCCACCAGTTCTCATTATCGAGATACCATTGCACAGTACGCTCCAACCCTT
>NZ_LWER01000294.1:0-471 GCF_001634775.1 Sulfitobacter sp. HI0027 | reverse complement strand
CCTGCCCGCGTTCCGCCGCGCGTGAGAGACTTTCAGGCAGCCCATGTCCGAAGAAGATATTGTCGCCCAAGACCATCGCAGAAGGCGCCCCATCCAGAAACGCTTCACAAAGCGTATAGGCCTGAGCGAGCCCATCGGGGCTGCTTTGAGTGACATAGGTCAAGGAGAGCCCCCATTGGCTTCCGTCGCCGAGCAGACGTTTGAACTGCTCTTGATCTTGGGGCGTGGTGATAATGGCAATCTCGCGCAGGCCGGCCAGCATCAGAACCGAGAGGGAATAGTAGATCATCGGTTTGTCGTAGATCGGCAGCAATTGCTTTGAAATCGACAAGGTAATGGGATGGAGGCGGCTGCCTGTGCCGCCCGCCAAAAGAATGCCTTTACGCGTATTCATAGAATGAGCCCCGTTGAGATATGCGGGCACTCTAGGGCGAGAAGGGGGGTGAGACTAGGCTTGCTGGGGCACCCTTT
>NZ_LWER01000293.1:0-278 GCF_001634775.1 Sulfitobacter sp. HI0027 | reverse complement strand
ACTGCTCGTACCGTGTGGTTTCTGTCCGCCAACATGGCTCGGGCACGGACTGGTAAGGAAGGCAAGGCAACCTACCCCAAAACCCTTGCAGAAGCTCGCAAGCGCCTGACGCCTATCGAGCCGCTACTTCTCGATTGGCCGAAAGCATTCGACGATCATGTAGTGCAGAGGTGGAATACCCCGGGTGCGGAAGGAATGACCGCCGCTGTTCGCTTGGGTGCATGGTATCGCGGCTTGCTCAACCAGAAAGGCCTGCTGGCTGAGACATTGCGATCTCA
>NZ_LWER01000292.1:0-205 GCF_001634775.1 Sulfitobacter sp. HI0027 | reverse complement strand
GCTCTTGGGTGGCCGGGCAGATTGAGGGCGAAGGTCAGGTGACCTATCCCGACGGGTCCGTTTACGTTGGCACCTTTCGCAATGATCTGGCCGATGGCACGGGCAAGATCACCTATCCCGATGGATCGACCTATGAGGGCGCTTGGGTGGCAGGCGTGATCGAAGGCGAAGGCATCGCCACCTATACCAATGGCGTGGTCTATGA
>NZ_LWER01000291.1:0-265 GCF_001634775.1 Sulfitobacter sp. HI0027 | reverse complement strand
ATATTCCTACGATGAAGGCCCTGTTTTTGGCGGAAACGCGAGGTCGTCAGCGCAGCCTAAGAGATCACTTGGTCCGCCGAATGGAAACCTTAACAATCCTTGCAACCCAAATGCCTCTTCTCGCAAATGTTGGCCTCTCCATTGGGCCGCTTTTGATGTCCCTGGTCTTCAAGCTTGTCGATCTACCTCGTTTTGATCGCATCGGGTTGCATGCACGCATGCGCGCCGCAGGATCACAACTGCTCAAGTCCGGTCAGCCTCTACC
>NZ_LWER01000290.1:0-276 GCF_001634775.1 Sulfitobacter sp. HI0027 | reverse complement strand
ACCGCTACTCGGGCTGTTGACCAGCACAAACGGCACCTCTGCCCCTTCTTTCTCGTAGATGCAGCGGTACTTCATCTGGCCGTCGAGCGGATCGCGCACCTGGTCGTAGCGATAGCTGTACTTGATCCCTTGGTCGATCCAGGCCTCGACGCCTGCGGGCGTCACCAAGGACATGGGTTGCCCATCCAACAGCAACGTTTTCCCCACGTTGAATACTTCATCCATCTTTCGGTCTCCTCTGTTTGTCCTGTCATATCGCGTCACAGGCTGTGGCCT
>NZ_LWER01000289.1:0-309 GCF_001634775.1 Sulfitobacter sp. HI0027 | reverse complement strand
CACAGGACGCGCAGCTCATGCCGGAAACGGACAGACGTATCGTATTGGGGTCGGTCATGAGAGACTCCTCGGTTGAACTTACCCTGATATAGGGCTTCCAGTTGCTGGAAGCTCAAGAGAGTATCTCATTTATTTTTCTGATATTTGCTTGACCTTCCTCCCGATGGAACGACCAAGTCTGAGGTTGTACCAAAAATGGAGGCCTTCATGATTTTTTCCGTCCCGAAAATGAGCTGTGGACACTGTACATCCGCTATCGAAAGCGGCATCAATGCAAAGGATCCATCAGCCGTTGTCACGTCCGATCTG
>NZ_LWER01000288.1:0-220 GCF_001634775.1 Sulfitobacter sp. HI0027 | reverse complement strand
ATGGCATAGCCGGGCTGTATGATTACTGCATTTTCGAGCCCGACCATACTCCGTACGTAGGCCTCTTGTATGTCTTCCGGCAACGATGTTGAAATTCCGTTCGGGTATACAGTATGGTCGTCTACGCCCTCAGGCTCCAAGAAAACCTGATGCGAGTCTTTATCCGCAAATCGAACCACCTTGTCTTCAATAGATGGGCAATAACGCGGGCCCACGCCAT
>NZ_LWER01000287.1:0-326 GCF_001634775.1 Sulfitobacter sp. HI0027 | reverse complement strand
GTTCAATACATTACGCAGGGCATCAAAGCGGCTAACAGGAGCCACCAAAAGGTCAACAACCAAATAATACACTTCCGCCGATGCAATCCAGTCGCGGGACGGCTGTCCCTCAGCACCGGTCACAAGGATCCGCGGACCAGGCCATGTCATTGTGCGTCGCTTTGGGTCGAGCGCTGTTTGATTACTTTCTGTTGTGATGAACATTCATGCGCTCCACGAGTTTCACAAGCCCATTGTTAAGTGATATTTTTGCTTCCCAGCCCAACATTTCGCGCGCCCGGCCGCAGTCAAGCACATTGGATTGCACATCGATCCTGCTTGGCAAA
>NZ_LWER01000286.1:0-327 GCF_001634775.1 Sulfitobacter sp. HI0027 | reverse complement strand
TAGAAAGACGAGCGCGCAATCGACAGCAGCTTGCACTGCTGGACGACAGACAGCTGGGGGTGATCAGGCTCCACCATGCCGCGCCTCACTTCCCGCCCCAGGGCTTGAGCTTTCGTTCCAAAAAAGAGTTGGCTACCGCCAGCTCCCCTATCTTGGCATGGAGTTCCTTCACTTGCTCTTCGTCGATCTCGGGCTTTTTACGGCCACCGCGCTCAAACACACCGGATGCGCCCTCGAGCAAAGCAAAGCGCGTTTCCATTGGTGGATCATCGTCGGATGCACTCCAAATCGGCTCGCCAGTTCGGCTGCGGTCTCCTCGCCCTTCAA
>NZ_LWER01000285.1:0-6908 GCF_001634775.1 Sulfitobacter sp. HI0027 | reverse complement strand
GCGCCGCCATGAGCTCCGCCGGATCTATCGCCGCCACACGGTCCCGCAGCGTGGTCCAGCACGGGGGACGCAAACCCCTCTGACTGCACCGCCTGCGGACCTCCTTTTGCAGGGCGTTGATGCTCGGCTTCTGGAGGGACTTGTAGAACTCCTCGATCGCCCCCGAAATCACCGCTTCGATCTCGTCAGGCAGCCGGCGGCTACCCGTTGGTGTCCCAACCTGAGCCGCCAGCAAGGAACTGGCGACCGGGCGCGCCTTGTACGCTGAGATCAATTCATACAGGCGAGAGCGCTTGAGGCCAAGATCGCGGCAGGCCTTTAGGAATTCGGCACGGTTCGGTGGCGCATTGCTCGCCAGCCGTCGGATCACTCCCTCACGCGCAACCGCCCGTTCCCATGCCGCATCATCTACGGCGTTGATGTCTGAGCGATCCACCATGGCCAAAACCCAAAAAAGGTATCTTATGTCCGATAATGAAACTATAGTCCGGGAATGAAACAGGAACATGAATTCAATGTATTCAATAACTTAGAGTCCAGTAATGAAGCAAGAGCGACATCTCAATACTAATGAGTTTTCGGGGGAAACATGGCCAAAAAGGACGAGAAGTTGAGCTCAGCACGTCCTCGTACATCCAAAGATGCTCAGGGTGGCGCACGAGATCAAGAGAACAGTAAAGGCATCACCCTGCCCTCGCATGTGGCTGGCTCAGGCACTCTCGATCAACTGGTAGAAACCGCACGCGGCTATGCAAAGCAAGCGGCCTCTGAGAACACCCTGAAGGCCTACGCGAAAGACTGGGCGAACTTTGCCCGCTGGTGCAGACTGAAGGGAACGGATCCTTTGCCGCCTTCACCCGAGATGATCGGGATCTACTTCGCCAACTTGGCGGCACCCACGGGAAAGGCCCCTGCCCTCTCGGTCTCGACCATCGAGCGCCGTCTTTCTGGCCTTAGTTGGAACTACAAGCAACGCGGCTTCAATCTCGACCGCAAGAACCGGCATATAGCCACAGTGCTGGCCGGCATCAAACGCAAGCATGCACGCCCCCCGGTGCAGAAGGAAGCAATCCTCGCCGAGGATATCCTCGCGATGGTGGACACCCTTCCTTTCGACCTCCGCGGTCTGCGAGACCGGGCCATCCTGCTCCTCGGCTATGCAGGCGGTCTGCGCCGGTCGGAAATTGTCAGCTTGGACGTCCACAAGGACGACACGCCGGACTCGGGCGGTTGGATCGAGATCTTCGACGAGGGTGCCCTACTCACTCTCAATGCCAAGACCGGCTGGCGCGAGGTCGAGATCGGCCGTGGCTCTAAGGATCAATCCTGCCCTGTCCATGCGCTCGAGCAATGGCTGCGCTTCGCCAAGATCGACTTCGGCCCGATCTTTGTAAGCACCTCGCGCGATGGCAAACGCGCATCTGAGACCCGGCTTAACGACAAACATGTCGCACGCCTGATCAAGCGCACAGTCCTGGACGCCGGAATTCGGTCGGACTTGCCTGAGAAGGAACGGCTCGCACTGTTTTCTGGTCATTCGCTGCGTGCCGGCCTCGCCAGTTCGGCAGAAGTTGATGAACGTTATGTCCAGAAGCAGCTCGGGCACGCTTCGGCCGAAATGACCCGCCGTTATCAACGCCGGCGCGACCGGTTCCGAGTGAACCTGACGAAGGCAGCCGGGCTGTGACGAGGATCAGCAGTCTTCGGATTTCAACGCCGAAAGTGAAGCAACAAGGCGAGGGAGATCGCTGCGGGCGGCTGGGTCATCCTGAATGAAAACGGCATGGTTCTGTTCTTGCGCGCCTAGTCCGGCCTGCGCGAGATCAAAACCCTCCCGCGCGCGCTGATCAAATTTGCTCGGTACATGCCGTCGAACGCTAAGTGTACTATGCCAAGATAAACGCAAGTCCGCTGTTCCGCCGCACCATCCGCGACAACAACCGCGTGCTGGATGCGCAACAGTCAGACAAACACGTGGCGCAACTGATCAAACAGACGGTGCTGGCCGCCGGACTGCGCAGCGACCTGCCGAAAAAGCAACGCCTCGCCTTATTCTCGGGCCAGTCCCTGCGCGCCGCACAGGCATAGCCTCCGATGGAAATGATGTGGGCCTAACGGCGCCCCGGCATCGTCACAGAATACGCTGATGTGGGGCATCGCCGTGGATAACATCGGTCAATTGCAGGTGAGAACATGGGTGAAACCGGGCAGGGGCGTCAAATTTGGGTCATTCCTTTCAAATTCTCCCGCCCCTGCGGGATACAAGCGCCCTCGCCGCACCCCACTAAATAATCAACTATTTGATTTTAATAGACAAAAAACGAGGTAACCCATGGGTTACCCCTATCTTTATAGCGGTCTTACACTTGAACCGCTGCGCAGCTCATCCTCAAAGGCTTTGATCGCGCGTTCCAGCAAAGGCTTGGGAATGGCGGCGAAATCATCCTTGCTGACGATTCGGCATTCACCCCGCCGCGCCGTCACCTTGAGGGAGCCGACGTGAAACTCAAACTTCTCACGCGGCTCCAGCTTTTTCTTTTGGGTCTGCGGCGTTCCCTTGGTGGCCTCCACAAATCCGGCCAGCACCTTGTTCTGTTCCTCAGGGGTTTGGCATCCCTGCAGCTTGGCGCGCAGCGCCTCGGCCGCGTCCTGGGTCTTGAACGCCCGCGCCACATCAACACCTAAGTTGCGTGAAATTGCCTTGGGGAAAGGCAGCACATCGCCCAGTTGCGACAGCAGAAAAACAAAGCTGCGGATGTAGGATTTTTTCATCTTGTGCAGCGAACCGTACAGCCGCGCCACCAGAGCATCGGGGTCCGGCTCCCCCACCCCGCCATCTTGCGCGGCGGTGATGACAACCTGTGCCATCTCGGCAAAGGTCAGATCTTCGCGAACGACGTTTTCTTCGACCATGTCAATATAGCGCGCCAACCGCCCATCATCGCCGCGTTCGATCCGCGCGGTGATCGTGCCAAAACGCGCATCGCCGGTTTCCGCCATCAGTTGCGACAGCGCGGTAAAACGACGCCACCCTTTCTTTAGCTGGTAACTCCCGTCCGGCCCCGGATAGACTTCGATGGGTTCCTTCTGGCCCCGCTCGCGGATCGAAGCCTTGAGTTCCTCCATCTCGTCCGAGGATGCCACGGCTTCCAGATCCATCCGGTCACGAGGTAAATCGTCGGCCGAGATCTGCGACAATTCCAGCGCGACCAATACGCGGCCTTCGTCCTGTGCGGCGCGGAACGCTTCGGCGTCTTTGGCATTCTGGCGGCGCTTTTCGATTTTGGCGTCGGTGGCATCTGTCAGGCTTTCCGCGGCTTCGCGCACCGCGGCACCCATCGGCCCGACCGACCGTTCGCGGCGTCTCGGGGCGTCGGGCTCCACCGGGGCAAAGCCGAATTTGTTGCTCTTGGCCATGTCACATCTCTCCTGTTTCTATGGCGCGGTCCCAGGCGTTCAGCATGGTTTCCCTGAATTCCTCATAAGATCGGTCAAAACTTTGCCGCGCGCGCTTCCAGGTTTCGCGGGTCATCTGGCGGTAGTCCTGTTCGTAAACCGACATCTGAAACCGCCCCGATTGTTCGACCGCCCGGGTCATTTCAATCGGGTTCTGGCAAACGTCAGCGCCAAAGACATTGCGAAAAGCATCCATCATCGCGGTATGCAAAGGGTTGTTGGTTTCAAAGCGGGTCATAAGGATACGGATGTCCATAAACCGTTTAGGAAGCGTTATACCTGCGTCCGCTGCCAGCTTACCAAACCCGTCCGAGATATCCTCCATCGCGTCGCCCAACTGGCCCAGATAGCTGGTGGTGGAATCGTATTCCCAGTAACCGGGACCAGAGGGGATATAGAGAATATCAGCTGCAAACGCTGCGTTTAGAGACTGGTAGCCGATGGCGGGCGGGCAGTCGAAAATGATGACGTCATATTGATCGTCGGGCAGTTCATCGAGATACCGCGCCACACATCCAAAGAACGACCATGCCTTGTGCAAGGCCCGGTATTGCGCGCTGGCAAATTCGACAAAGGCCGCGTTAGCGCAGCTGGGGATGATGTCGATGGTGGGCCAGCAGGTGGGCTGGATGAAATCCTGCGTCCGCTGCGCGCCGATGCTTTGCACATCTTCGGGCAGTTCATCGGAGGCGGGGTAAGGGCATTCTTCGGGCAGGTCATAGCTGTTCATGATCCGGTCCGCCTCGTGGCACAGATCGCGGCACATGACGCCCCAGACGGTGTTGCCTTCCTTCACCTCGACCAGGCCCATGGAGTGGGTGAGCGTGGCCTGCGGATCAAAGTCAATACACAGCACGCGATAGCCATCAAGCGCGGCAGCATTTGCCAGGTGCTGCGCCACGACGGTCTTGCCCACGCCGCCCTTGAAGTTGGACACGGCAACGCGGATGGCGCGGCCATCGGGGCGGCGGGGCAGCAGTGTTTTACCCCGGAACCGCAGGCGGCGGCGCAGTTCGTTGATTTCCTTAAGCGAGAACCAGCGCTGGCGGCCATCATCCTGGGTTTCGCCCTGGGGCAAGGTGGGGTCATCGGCCAGTTTCTTGCGCAGGGTATCGGGGGGGATGTCGAACATGAACTGGCTGATTTCCCAGATCGAGAAGGGGCGCAGTGCCTTGACGACGCCAGGATCGAATGTTGCGCGCCGCACAGATGCCTGTTGTGCGAGACTGCGCGCGTTCATGTCCTGAAGGTCTGAATGGTCTCTCATGATGCTGCTCTTGCTATTTTCGTATTTTTCTTCAATAACGGGATATGACCAAATTGGCAAAAGCAAACTTTGGGCTTTTGAGATCCTGTAAATCGGTCACGCCATCTGGATCGCAGGACAATTCAACTATATTTGGTGACAGATAGAGAAGTTTCCAACCAGTTTTGGTGACACGAAAGCGTCGATAAGGTGACATAGTGGCGTCACCCTATACCTTATATACCTGATTCATATATTATGTTTGAAATTCTTGTATTTCGGGGAACATTGACAGAAATCGGGATTTCATGCAGTTATAAACCTCAATGAGAATCGACCCAATGGTGGTCGGCGTTGTGAGGTGAGACAGTGAGATTATCATGGAACCAAAGCGGCTGACCGGACCCGGTGCAGGGTCTATGAAATATGATGTGCTGACAGCACTAAGCGTTTCGGGGCTGCATGGCGCCCCAGCCCAACAAATTTCGATGACACGACTTTGTACCCTGATCACGGCACGGTACAATTGGAAACTGGACCATTTCTGCGTTGGCCAGCCAGAAATGGCGCGGATGTGGCATGTGACGGAACGTACCGTAAAACGCGAGATCAAACGCTGGGTGGATGACCGGCTGTTGATCTGTGTGCGCAAGGGGGTACGGGGCAGGGTCGGGGCCTATCGGCTGAACATTCTGCGGGTGTTTGAAATATCGCGCGCGACCTGGGCCGCCGTCGGCACGGATTATGCCGAACGGATGGAGAGCATGGACCCGGCCCAAAGTTCTTCGGTGGTGAAGGTCGATTTTGCCAAGACGGTGCAAGATGTCCCGCCCGTGAACGATGGTACGTCGTGGTCGGCGGTGTCAGAGCGGCTGCGCGCGCTTTATCCTGACAAGCATCGCAATTGGTTCGCGCCCCTGCGTTTTGTGTCGGACGAGGGCGGGCGGTACACGCTGGCCGCCCGCAGCGGGTTTGTTGTGCGCTATCTTGAGACCCATTTCAGCACCGTCATCGCAGAGGCGGTTCAGGCCGAAGTCGGGCTTGGCAGGCGCATTGTTCTGATCGCAGATGTCTAGGGCACGGCGTGATGTGGCGCGGTGGGGACATCTCAAATGCCGGTACGCGTGCGCATGACCAAACCCAAGCAATCTGGTGCCTTTTCAGGCCACCGTTTTCAACCTGAAATTATCGCATACGCCGCCTGGACCTATCATCGATTTCCCATGAGTTTGCGTGATGTTGAGGATCTGTTAGCCGCACGCGGTGTTGTGGTCAGCTACGAGACTTTCCGCACTAGGGTTGCGAAGTGCGGGTTATAATACGCCAACGCTATCCGCGGAGGTCGACCTAAGGTGGCGGACAAATGGCACCTGGCCGAAGTCGTCCTTCCGATAAATGGTAAGAAGTATCGGCTGGGGCTGCGCCGTCGACAGCAAAGGCAATGTGCTGGACATCCTCGTGCAATCCTGGCGCAATAAACGGGCCGTCATTCGGTTCTTCCGTAAATTATTCAAGGCATTTGGTGAGGCGCGGTGATCGTCACCGATAAACTCAAAAGCTACGGGCCGCCCTGAAGGAGCCTGCCCCGGGAATAGAGCATCGCAGCCATAAGGGCATCAACAACAGATCCGAAGGGTCGCACCGTCCCACCCGACGACGAGAAAAGGTCATGGGTAGGTTCAAATCAACCCGCCAAGCACAACGGTTCTTATCCATCCATAATCAGGATCAAACCATCTTCCGTCCGCGCCGCCATACACATTCAGCCGCTGCCTATCGTCAAACCAGAGCAGAGGCCCACTGAATTTGGGGCGACATCACGCGTGAGTTGATGACGACCTAAGATCTAGCGCCCTCGCTTTCGATGCCAGAAACGCCGATAACTTGACGATGCCCATGAAACTTATCAGAGCGTGCTGAGGTCAATTTATCGCGTTCTACGCCCATGATTTTCCAAAGATCCACTCAATTTAAGATGTCGCTCTTGCTTCATTACTGGACTCTAAGTTATTGAATACATTGAATTCATGTTCCTGTTTCATTCCCGGACTATAGTTTCATTATCGGACATAAGATACCTTTTTTGGGTTTTGGCCATGGTGGATCGCTCAGACATCAACGCCGTAGATGATGCGGCATGGGAACGGGCGGTTGCGCGTGAGGGAGTGATCCGACGGCTGGCGAGCAATGCGCCACCGAACCGTGC
>NZ_LWER01000284.1:0-273 GCF_001634775.1 Sulfitobacter sp. HI0027 | reverse complement strand
TGCTGTCTGGCACTGGCCAGAGGTCATTTCCTGTTGCGGTCTGGCTGAAAGTGGCGAGGTCATCGTCTCCGGGCGATCCGGGCTTTGGGTTTTTGATCCGCAAAGCGAAGCACGCGACTTGGCTTATCCCATTCCCGCCATGGCCCCTGATATGCGGACCAATGACGGCAAGGTTGGGCCGGATGGCGCCTTTTGGGTCTCGACGATGCAGGACACCAGTGATCGCGGCCCTGTCGGTGTGGTTCTGCGTATTACAGGTGACGGGCAAGTCAC
>NZ_LWER01000283.1:0-371 GCF_001634775.1 Sulfitobacter sp. HI0027 | reverse complement strand
CGCCGAAGAGCAACCCTTTGCAGGCTACCGTCGTCGCGGCGTGGTGGAGCCGCTCGATTGGCGACGATTGAACGCTGAACAGGCACCTATGCAAGGGATGGATATGCAGGGGATGAACCACTGATGCGTTGGAAATTGAAAACCGCCGCAGTCATTACACCACTGATCTTGGGCGCCTGCACGGCAACGGACCTGCCGGTGAGTTTCTCGGCCCGTGATGCTGGCTTTGCCACTGTTGAAGCGCGCACCTCCAAGGCCATCGGCAAGCGCACCGTCTGGGCGCAGTCGCAGGCCGAGACCGTCGCCGCCTCCAAACAGGTCCGCGCCATGGTGCAGGGCAAGACGATCAGTGCCGAAACCGCGGTGCAGGT
>NZ_LWER01000282.1:0-373 GCF_001634775.1 Sulfitobacter sp. HI0027 | reverse complement strand
TCAATAGTTCAGGTGCTCCCGGCACGACCGGCACGGGCACCATTCCGACACCGGGATGGTCAAGCCATTGGAATGATTCGACTTCATCTACGTGCGGATCATCGAAGTAGTCGGAATAGTTGTAGACGATAGAGTTCATTACATCTGCCTGCGTAAGATGCGCGGCCCAATACTCGGAATCTTTTTTTGCAAACTCGGAAAACAAGACCTTGTTAAGTTCGCGTTCATTTTCAAGCCGCTGGCGGCCTGTCTGATATTTCGGGTCACCTACCAAGTCCTCCCTACCCAGCACGCGACACAACGCAATGAAATGATCGTCACGCATCGCGGTGATGTTTATCTGTCCGTTGCGGGTCGGATAGGCACCGACAGG
>NZ_LWER01000281.1:0-504 GCF_001634775.1 Sulfitobacter sp. HI0027 | reverse complement strand
GAAGTTGCTCGTGACCGGTGGGGCCGGGTTTATTGGTTCAGCGGTTGTGAGGCTGGCTGTCGCGCGCGGACACGAGGTTCTCAACGTCGATGCGCTGACTTATGCCGCCTGCCTCGACAATGTTGCCACCGTGGCAAACAACCCTGCCTATACGTTTGAGCAGGTAGATATTTGTGATCGGGCTGAGTTGGACCGTGTATTTGCTCTCCACCGGCCTGACGCGGTGATGCATTTGGCGGCTGAATCCCACGTGGATCGTTCGATCGACGGTCCAAGCGATTTTATTGAGACTAATATCACTGGCACGTTCAACATGCTGGAAGCCGCGCGCAAATACTGGGCCGAAGCGGGCCGCCCTGAAGGCTTTCGTTTCCATCATGTCTCTACAGACGAGGTATATGGCTCGCTTCCCGCCAATCCAGCGGTGAAGTTCACCGAGAAAACAGCCTACAGCCCGCGCAGCCCTTATTCCGCATCAAAAGCCGCTTCTGACCATCTAGTGTG
>NZ_LWER01000280.1:0-293 GCF_001634775.1 Sulfitobacter sp. HI0027 | reverse complement strand
TTGGCCAAGTCGGAAGATGACAGGTCAACAGCCTATCGAACGGTGTTCGAACGGGAACAGAAAGCGGATCGCCTCAAAAGCCGTCTACCATGGTTTGGGCTGGGTGCATTGGTTTTGGCCCTGGCGCTGACGGTGACGCTTCCTCGTTTCTTGGCCAGCAACGCTTCCACATGCGCTGTCCTCGGGGCTTCCTGGACCACGACAACTACGGGTGTCGATGCCTGCGTGTTTTATCGACGATGAGTGGTCATGTGATGGGGATGATCAGCTCTGCCTGAGAACTTGAGTGTTAT
>NZ_LWER01000279.1:0-308 GCF_001634775.1 Sulfitobacter sp. HI0027 | reverse complement strand
GTATGATATTCTCAAGAGGCGCGACATCGACATATTCGAGAATCTGACCGGCGCGATCCTCGACTTGCAAGGTTTCCCCGCACGACATGCCAAGCCGGTCAACGTGAAGTATCCGATCGAACTAACCGAGTTCCTGCGGCTGATGACACTGATCCACGGCCGGGGGCAGCCCAATATCGGTTCCGACTTGCGCTTGAAATTCACTCAACTCGTTTCGGTGGAAGAACAACGCGAGTTACAAACACTGGTTCGTAAACATGCGCATAATGCGCGCCGTGTGATCACAGTGCCGGGGGACTCCACGCTTC
>NZ_LWER01000278.1:0-279 GCF_001634775.1 Sulfitobacter sp. HI0027 | reverse complement strand
GTGGGTGTAAAATTTGAGACCTGGGGTGCGTCCGTA
This sequence comes from Sulfitobacter sp. HI0027, assembly GCF_001634775.1. Lineage (NCBI taxonomy): Bacteria > Pseudomonadati > Pseudomonadota > Alphaproteobacteria > Rhodobacterales > Roseobacteraceae > Sulfitobacter > Sulfitobacter sp. HI0027. The sequence continues at coordinate 243 of NZ_LWER01000278.1, read as the reverse complement.
CTTTGCGTTGATATCTGCAGAGGCCTCACCGCGGCCACCGGCCCGGAAGAACTGCCCATCTGAGGATGATGTCACGCCGTCCCCCCAGAGTTTGGCCAGAGGGAGCTCGCGTTGCATGTCGATCAGACAAGCCAAAGCGTCAGAATAGGTCTCCTCGCGCAAATGCCAATCATGAGCCCACGCGATTTGCCGGGCAGACAGATTGTGGGTTGCCGCGGCCATGCGGGATACACTCAGATTGAC
>NZ_LWER01000277.1:0-653 GCF_001634775.1 Sulfitobacter sp. HI0027 | reverse complement strand
CAGGATAGCTAACCTGCCCCCAAATGGTTCGTCATTCTGCCGGTCCGCCAAGGCCACTTCTGCGGAAGGCCGCCTCAATCATGTTCTCATCGTAAGGCTTAGAGACGGTCACAATTTCTGAGTTGGCTTCTAACGCGCCGTAACCTGTGGCTACGATAAGGGGCATCCCTTTGTCTGTGAGGTCGCGTGCGAGTTCATCAGAATACTCTCCATTCAGATTGCGATCGAGCATGGCGCTCTATCCAATGAAACGGGCCACCTTCGCGTCCGCTGCGCGCCAAATGCCGTGCGCGATGACTATATCCAAATCGACTGGATCGAAACGGGTCGTGTGCTTGACGGCACAAACAGGCGAGAGGGGTTTGGCATCAGGCTTATCAAGAGCACTGTGGAGAGAGAAATGAAGGGTAGGTCGCACATGCTGTTTTCGCCAGAGGGTTTCGAATGCATGATAGAGTTGCCCCGGGCTTCAATTGAAGGGAGAAGCTAATGGGTGTCCTGAAAGGTAAGCGCGTATTACTTCTCGAAGATGAGATATTTATTGCCTTTGATGCTGAAGAAATCCTGCTCAGCCTTGGAGCCGATCACGTGGTCTTGGCTCACACACTTAGCGAGGCACATGCCTGTTTAGAGAGCCAAAGCATGGACTGCGC
>NZ_LWER01000276.1:0-339 GCF_001634775.1 Sulfitobacter sp. HI0027 | reverse complement strand
CTCCAAACCACTCACATCGCCCGAACCGGAAAGGTTAGGCACATCGAAGCGCGTCCGCGATGGCCCCCTGTTGATGAGGTTGCCATAGCCGAGATTGGCGTTTGTCACGTCATTGGGGATCGGGTTGCGACCACCGCCCTCTAGATTGTAGCCAAGCTTGGGCTTTTCCGGCCCCGCCTGTTCTTTTGCAATCTGCCGCGCGAAGCTAAGTGCGATGCCGAAGTTTTTCGCCAGCTTCGCCGCCTCATCAACCCCCGCTGAAATGCCCCCGGCTAGATCAACACGGGCGATCTGCTCTGCCGCATCTTGTCCTTCTTGCAGTCGGGCAGCCATTTCACG
>NZ_LWER01000275.1:0-10063 GCF_001634775.1 Sulfitobacter sp. HI0027 | reverse complement strand
AAACTGGCTGAGACGCTGACGAAGGTCGACTTGGTCATTTTGGACGAACTCGGCTACCTGCCGTTCAGTTCATCTGGCGGGGCGCTGCTCTTCCATCTGCTCAGTAAGCTCTATGAGCGCACCAGTGTGATCATCACCACCAACCTTAGCTTCTCAGAATGGGCGCAGGTCTTCGGGGATGCAAAGATGACCACCGCTCTCTTGGATCGGCTTACCCACCGCTGCCACATCCTCGAAACCGGAAACGACAGCTACCGCTTCAAGGTCAGTTCTGAGGCAGCAAAGAAAACTGCAAAGGAGGCCAAAACATTGACCGCATCATAGACCACGACGCATAACTGAGGGTGGGTCAAATCTCGGTGAAAATACCGGGTCAGTTCTCAGTGACAATCAACAGCAATGTGCGGCTCGAATATATCCAGCCCGGTAAGCCCCAACAGAATGCCTATATCGAGCGCTACAACCGCACCGTTCGCCCCTCTCATCGCAACTTCGTTGCGACTGCCGGGCAGTGGGACGAATGGCTGGGGCAATACATCTTCGAAACCATTGAGGAGGCACAAGACCAAGCAACACAATGGCTCTGGACTTACAACAACGAGCGACCCAACATGGGCATCGGCGGCATGACACCCGCAATGAAACTGAAAACGGCTGCGTGAATTCTACGGCTGGACCCCATTAAAAATGGGGGGATTACCCTGGGACCGGGCAGGCGTCGCGGCTTGATCGAATAACCGCTCTGGGCCGGATGCGACATACGGCCAAAGGTCCGTCGCACCTGAACCCATCTTTCGCAGGTCCCGATGAACCAAGAGAAACCTACTCGGCTGGCATGGTCTGCGACGCGAGGACATGCTCGACGAGTTCAAGATCTTCCTCCCGACCATTTTGCAGGACCCCGAAGCGCTCGGTCAAATCAATAATCCTCATTAGCTGCTTCGGCGATAGTTCGATTCCAAGGTAGATTGCGCGGTTGCCGATATCCCACGTCGCGTCGATGACGCGTCCGGATGTTTGGCAGAGGTTCCAAGCGTGCTGAAAAGGAAGCGCACCCAGATCGACATCCCTTCCATAGCCCTCACAGTAAGGAAACCCATGGGACAAGCTCAGTCGCCAAGCATTGCGAAAACACTGTTTTTGAGGCCCTTTCTTTATGCCTGGCGGCAAAGCACTTCCCACCCAACGGCTGCCGTTCAGGCGAAGGTAGTCTGTGAGAGGCAGGGCTCCGTAGGGACCGGCTAAAGTCTGGTCGATTAAGTCAAGGTGCTGCGTAGCGTTCATGTCGTGTCTCCTGTCTGGTGCTCAGAAGATTGGTCTTTGCCGTCGGAACGAAAAATTTAAATTGGAGGGGTGGTCCGCCTTCGCTCGAAAGGTGACTCTCGCACCCGGAGCAATCCTGCACGCCGCCGTTTAGCACTGCGGGGTAGCGGTGACGGCTATCATAACGTTCCGGAATGAGGCGACAGCCAGTTCAGTTAAGCGTCGCCGCTGTCTACGAGGAAGGTTCGCTCGAACGGGTAATCAGAGTGGTGCCCGCGGAGCGTGGTCGTTGATGGGCCTCGCACCCCCGCCTGCCTGTCGTGCAGTCTTTCAATGGCAATTTGTTCACCAGACGGAAGCGTCTGCTGCACGGACTGATTTAGTCCGGTGAACATGGGTTCGGCTATACCGGTATGAAACGAGGTAATACCGCGCAGTTCCCAGCACTCGCAGTCACGTAGGACGTTCTGTGGACGGCCCAACTTTTAGGGTCTGGTCCTGCCTCTGCAAACGCATCTCCGCCTCTCGACCTTCCGAAAGGAATGCCTCGCGCGAGCGGGTCATCTGTTGCCCGCGGCACGGACAACTATGCCATGTTCGGTCGAATGACCGGTCCAGCTGCTCACGTTCAATCAGTTGCGGTCTAAACAGGCAACTCGTGGATCATGGCACGGGGGCGGCCACCGTCCACCCAAAGGAACGCCAGCGTAATCGGCAGCCGGAAGCGGCGAGGGCCGGCCGCCCCCGGATTCAACCAAAGAATGGAGCCAGTCTCTTCAATGCTGGGCTTGTGCGAATGGCCCGAGATCACAACATTCCGACCTTGGGCCTCCGGATCGACCTGTAGATCCTTGCGGTCATGGATCATGTAAATGTTCAGCCCGTGGATCGTGAGGCTCGCCGTTCGGGGCAGGTCTTCGGCCCAGGGACTACGGTCGATGTTGCCGCGTATTGCCGTCAAAGGCGCTATGCGGGCGAGAGCGCCGAGATGCTCGGGATCGCCGATGTCTCCTGCATGAAGGATGTGGCCGACGCCTTGTAGAGCTTCCAGCGCTTCAGGTCGGAGCAGGCCGTGAGTATCGGAGATGACGCCAACAAGCTCTTCAGAAGGTGGTGGGCGTAAAGACTGAACAGAAGAAGCCTCGGTGGTCATCGAAGACAGTCCTGCATGTGGTTAGCTCCTCGGCGATTGGTTTTGCACAACGGTAGAATGCGAACGGCTACATCAGGCTGAGTGGAAGCTCATTCTGCTTTCGCACCCTTTCGTCGGGGAGTTGCTTGGCGGCTCGCGCTAATCAAGGTCGAGGTCGATATCCGAACTGATGCGGCCGCGGGCCTTTACGAAAGCATCGCTGAAGGCATCTTCGCGATCGATCTGCGTGTCCGAGATAAGCAGCGCGAAGTGGCCACCACACGCAGTCACGTAGCGCTCGATTGACTCGAGGCTTGGCGTAGACCCGGACAGGGATTCCAGCCGTGCAATCACCGATTGGGTCATACCCGCGGCCGCCGCAACTTCCCCCTGGGTTAGTCCTCGTGCATCGCGTAAAGCGCGCAGTTTCACGGCGATCTCACGCTTGCGGACGTTCTTGGCCTGGCGCTCCGCGAGCTGCGGATGCGCGAGATGGAGCGCGTTTCGGAGGGATGTGTAACTTTTCGCCATTACCAGTATTTCCTTGTCGAGCCGTAGTATAGCACATTTGCTATGAATTGATTTGTTACTTGAGAGGTTTTTGACTCGCGTCCGGTCAGTTTGGCCAACCTCGTCACTTGAGGCCTGCCTGTCCTGTCCCCCACTTACAAATAGACCGGCACTTGGACCCGTTTCGGGTAGTGCAATCAGGCGCATTGGGCGCGCTCCGTCAGGAAGCTTCGTCAGCTACCCGGACGGCTCGCTCCCTGAGGGTGTCGAAAGTCTGTGGGGAGAGGGGCTCGTCTCGCGCGCTCTTGCGACCTTCATCAAGAAGCGTGCGAAGTGCCTGCCGATCCAAGTCGCGCCGGATCAGATCGCGCACATATTCGCTCGCAGTGCCGTAGCCGCGTGCCTTGGCCTGAGCGTCCACTGCTGAGCGCATGTCATCCGGCAAGGAGATATTCATCGTAACCATGCGAGCAAATTGAGGCCTTCGGCAAATTTTAGCAAGACGACGGGTTGATGCCGGCCGACGGCGGGCTGCCCGGATCAAACGCAGGAAGTGGCTACATTCTTATCTAAGGGGGTCTGTCGCCAGCGCGCTCAGCCTCGTCGACGGCCTTTGTCGTCTAACAGAAAGCGCGCCGTTCTATGGACGGCGTGACGACCCGAAAAAAATATGCGCGCAGGTCGCGAAAAAAATTGCGCGCGGAACGCAGCTAAGTCCTTGATCCCCCGCGCGCCAGAGGAAAAATATGCGCGTCCCTACAAGGGGGGAAGTAGGCAGGCGCAAAGACGCGCTTTCGCTCTGCTCAAATTCTTGAAACGGATATCCGCCGCGTAGCTCAGACAGCTACGCGGCGGATTTGTTTATATCAGGCTAGTTACCCGATGATGCCATTCAGCGTTTCGGAGGGGCGCATCACGCGGGCGGTTTTCTCGGCGTCGGTGTGGTAGTAGCCACCAAGATCGACAGCAGCACCTTGGGCCGCAGCAAGCTCGGACAGGATGTCAGCTTCCTTGGCGGCCAAGTCTTTGGCGATGGGCGCGAACTCTGTGGCGAGTTCCGCATCATCACCCTGCGCGGCCACCGCTTCTGCCCAGTAGCGCGCGAACCAATAGTGGCTGTCGCGGTTGTCGGGCTCACCCACCTTGCGCGAAGGGGAACGGCCGTGGTCGAGGATGCCCTGCGTCGCGGTCTCGACCGCTTTGCCCAACACGCGCGCCTTCTCGTTGCCGCGTGCGTCGGCGAGGAACATCAGGCTTTCACCAAGCGCGCAGAACTCGCCAAGGCTATCCCACCGCAGGTGATTTTCTTCGACCAACTGCTGCACGTGTTTGGGGGCCGAACCGCCCGCGCCGGTTTCGAACAAGCCGCCGCCGTTCATCAGCTTCACGATCGACAGCATCTTGGCAGAGGTCGCCAATTCCAAGATCGGGAAGAGGTCGGTCAGGTAATCGCGCAGCACGTTGCCGGTGATGGCAATCGTGTTCTCGCCTTTGGTGATGGTCTCAAGCGAGGCGCGGGTGGCTTCGCGTGGGGCCATGATCTCGAACTTATCGGCCACGCCTTGGGCCTCAAGGATCGGCTTCACGTAGGAGATCAGTTCGGCGTCATGGGCGCGGCTTTCGTCCAGCCAGAAGATCGCCCGGCAGCCTTCGGCCTTTTGACGCGAGATGGCGAGGTTGACCCAATCTTCAATCGGCGCCTTGCGTGCGGAGGAAGAGCGCCAAATATCACCAGCGTCGACCTTGTGCTGGTGCAGCACAGTGCCATCGTCGAGGATCATCTTGACGGTGCCTGCCTCGGCCAGTTCAAACGTGGTGGGGTGAGAGCCGTATTCCTCGGCCTTTTGCGCCATCAGGCCGATGTTCTGCACCGTGCCTGCGGTCGCTGGGTCAAGCTTGCCGTTCTCTTTGAAGAAGTTGATCGCCTCGTCGTAAACCGGCGCATAGGAGTTGTCGGGGATCACGCAGTTGGCGTCGTGTTCCTTGCCGTCCGGGCCCCAGCCTTTGCCGCCAGCGCGGATCAGCGCGGGCATCGAGGCGTCGATGATCACATCGGAGGACACATGTAGGTTGGTGATGCCCTTGTCGGAATCGACCATATACATCGGCGGACGGTCTTCCATGCAGGCGTCGATGTCGGCCATGATCTCCGTCTCGCCTTTCACGCGCTCCAGCAGGTCGCCAAGGCCGGAATTGGGGTTCACACCCAGTTCCTTGAGCTTTTGCCCATGCTTATCAAACACCGGCGCAAGGTAGGCTTTGACCGCGTGGCCGAACAGGATCGGGTCAGAGACCTTCATCATCGTGGCCTTGAGGTGCAGCGAGAAGAGAATGCCGTCTTCTTTGGTTTTCTCGATCTGGGTGTTGAGGAAGTCCTTGAGTGCCGCGGCGCTCATGAAGGTCGCATCGACCACGGTGCCCGCAGGATACTCAAGCCCGTCTTTCAGAACCGTCTCACCATCCGCGGTTTCCAGCACGATCTTTGCGCCGCTCGCGGCATCGAGCGTGGCGGAAACTTCGTTGGAGAAGAAATCATTGCCGGACATCGACGATACATGCGTCTTGCTGTCCGACTGCCAGTCGCCCATGCGGTGCGGGTTGGACTGGGCAAAGCTTTTGACGGCCTTGGCCGCGCGGCGATCAGAGTTGCCTTCGCGCAGGACCGGGTTCACAGCCGACCCTTTAATGCCATCATATTTGGCGCGCACGGCCTTTTCTTCGTCCGTGCTGGGTTCTTCTGGGTAGTCGGGCAGCGCATAGCCTTGGGCCTGAAGCTCTTTGATCGCCGCGACCAGCTGCGGCACGGAGGCAGAGATGTTCGGCAGCTTGATGACATTCGCTTCGGGCGTCTTTACCAGACGGCCCAGTTCCGCCAGATCGTCCGACTGGCGCTGCGCCTCGGTCAGATGCTCGGGGAAGGTCGCGAGGATGCGGCCCGCAAGGCTGATGTCTTTCGTGCCGACGCTCACACCAGCGGCTTCGGCGAATTTCTTGATGATTGGCAACAGCGACGCAGAGGCCAGCTCCGGCGCTTCGTCAACTTTGGTGTAGATGATATCGGACATGATTGCTCCAAATTGCTGCATTTGGTGCCCTGATAGCGGAAGAGGCGGCGAAGGTCGACGGTATACCGCAGTATGCGGTAGGGTCGTTTCAGGAAAAAGCGGATTTCAGCCTTTTAGACGGGCCACCTACCGCAACCCGGGCGCTGCTGCCTAGCGCGCCACGCTGCGCAGTTGCAGAATCTGCATCCCAATCGCCATGGCAGGACCGATGCCGACCGCGAAAAGCAGCGTGCCAAGGCCCAGCGTCCCGCCCAAGGCCCAGCCAATCGCCACGACCGACAATTCGATGCTCATCCGGACCAGCGCGATGGGCTTGCCCGTCACCCGCTGCAGCCCCGTCATCAGCCCATCGCGCGGGCCGGGGCCGAGGTTGGCCACAAGATAGATCGCGCCGCCAAAGCCGGTCACGAAGACGCCGGTCAGCGCCAGCACCACATTGGCGAGATAGCTGTCAAAGCGGGGCAGGATCGGCAATGCATATTCCAGTACCAGCGCCACGATCACCGCGTTCAGAATGGTGCCGATGCCCGGCGTCTGGCGCAGCGGAATCCAAAGCAGCAGCACCGTGGCGCTGATAAGGAACGTGGCCAGCCCAAGGCTCCAACCCGTGATGTTGGTCACCCCTTCGGCAAAGACGGTCCAAGGGCTGACACCGACGCCCGCCTTGACCAAAAGCGCTTCGCCCAAGCCGAACATGACCAGCCCGAGGATCAGAAACACCATCGAGGCAAAGGGCGGCTTGAGGGTGAACGCCTTGGGCGAACTCCAGCGCAATGTCGGAACAGAGGTGACAGACAGGAAACTCACGGGCGGCGCGACCTTTGGCGATGCATTCGGGATGCATCCTTGTTCCAGTTTACGCCAAACCCGGCAAGGTCAATCCACCGCCAACTCACCGCCAGCGGGTGAAGCCGAAAGTCATGTAATCTTTTTGATAGGCATCCGCTGTCAGCGCCTCGATCTCATCGTCATAGACATCGGCAAGCGTGAAGGGACCGGGTTCCGCCGCCGCAGTCACGGCGGGGGTGGTCACATGACCTTGGCCCGCGGCCAAAGCGGGCAGTTCACTGGCCAGTTCCTCTTCGCGGATGATGCGATCCGGCAGGCAGAACTCTCCGAACCCCGCGATGGCTTGAGCCTGAGAGCACCATGCCGCATCCACCCGGATCGATGTCTGACCGGCCAGATTGCCTTTGAGAAATTTCAGAAAGGCGACAAAGGCGGTGCGATGCGCATCTCGGTCATAGCCAGCATCGGGGCCATCTTTCGGCAGCGGCATCTTGTAGCGGCGCATCAGCGTGTTGCGCAATTGGCGATAGCTGCCCTCCCCCGTATGCAAGATATGGCGGCAAAAGGCATCATGCGCTCGCAAGGCGGGATGGCGCAGCACGGTAAAGCCGCGATGGCCGGGCGTTTTGCGCTTCCACTGGCGCAACTCTTTTTGCGACATCTTATCGCGCAGCGCCTCGCGCGGGACACCATCAAGGGCGGCAAGCCAATCCAGCACCTGATCCTGCGGCCCGGATTTGATCGGCAGATAGATCAATCCGCTGGTCGCCGCCGCCACGTAGGAGGGCACGTTCGGCCCGCGCCGCGGCTCGAAATTGGGGGTGCGTGTTAGGTCGAAACGGTCCAACCGCGCCAGCGCCTCCAGCATCTCGTCATAGTTGCTGACCTTGGCCGAGATCGGGCTGGGGTTCTGTTTCTTGAGGTTCTTGTCCAGCGCCTCTAACTGCTCATCCACACCGAGGTAGCGCGCGAGACCGTTCATCACCTCAACGCTTTGCAGGTCTTCGTAGGCTACATAAAACGCCGTCTGGCCCGAAGTCTGCAAGCGGTTCAGCAGGGTGATCTGAAAGCGCTGCAAGGCGTCCAGATGGGCGCTGAACTCATCGGCGTCAAAAACCGCCTGCGCCACCTTCTGCGCCTTCATATCGGTCAGCTTCCACTGCCCGGTCGCCTGCGCGATCTTCCAACTCACGTAGCTGTCGACCGGATTGCGGGTCAGCACGATTTTCGCGCAGCGCTGGTCTTTGAGAATGGTATCAAAGACGCGCGGGTCATGATCGTGGAAATACCGAAAACCGCCCAAAGCATCCTGCTGCCCTCGGATCGCCGCCAGTAGCTTTTTGGGGTTTTCGTCCCGCGTGGCCTGATCGACGCCAAGGATCGGCTCACTTTTGGGATAGCCCATGAAGAAAGGGTTAAAGGCCTCTCCATGACAGGCGATCCCCGCGAAAGCGTTTAGGTTCGCCTCCAGAAAGTTAGACCCGGTCCGCATCTCGGCGAAGACCACGAAACTGTCGAATTTGTCGTTCATGGGGTTATTTCACCAGATAGGGTTTGGGAGAGGGTTTGGCATCGCCAGTTACTCCGCGGGAGACGGGAAAATCCCCCACCAGATAGGGATGCATGCCTTGGTTCTTAAGGTTCTGCAGGAATTGGTCAAAGCCATTCAGGTCTACCATGCGCGGCGCCTCTGACAGGCGGCGCAGACGTGTACGGCCAATCTCGTCCAATATGCCCTGTAAAGGCTCCATCGGCGCTTCGATGAATTCAGACATCGTCCAGATCCGCACGCGCGCTTTGGCATGGGGTGAACGCAGCACATCCATATGCGTGCTTTCCGTTTTTTGCAGCTTGGCGGCCAGACGGCGGATATCGGCGAAATCAAGGTTTGAGCGGAACAGCGGCACAGCCCAAGCACCTGTGATGACCGAAATCTGTGCGTTAGGGTCTCTGGCCACACGCCAGTTGATGTCTTGGTTGTCCATCGGGCCGAACTGGAAACACTGGCGTTCGCCACGGGTGTTCCAGATCAGGTTGGTCAAAAACGCGCTGGCATTGTGATCGCGCAGCACCGGGTTGTCCGACAAGGCACCGTTCAGCGTGGTCTGGCCTTCAGCAAAATGCACACGGTCAGGGGCAAAGAGATGCCCATGCACGCGGGCCCCGCTGGCACGGCTCAGCCAATGTTCGAAATCCTCAAAGATCTCGGTGAAACCCTGAAATACCGAGTAAGGCGCGGCGGTGACACCATTCTCCCAATCCTTGTTGGGAAACCGGCTCTGCATATAAAGCCCGGCGCGGCCACGGGTGCGCCGCTCCACCGCCTTGGCAAAGATGCGGTCGATCTTGCCGGGGTTCGGCTCGGTCTTTTTCATCGCACCGGCAGAGTCGGTCAGGAAGGCATCATAGAGTCTGTCCGCGTGGGGCCAAATCTTGCGCGCCACAAAGCAATCCGAACGGCGCAATAGCTGCAGGTGGTCGTCGTAAAAGATATGCGGCTTGCCCTGAAAATCGAACTTGGACAGGGTCAGCGAGCGGCTTTCGATCTTGCTGGAATAGAGCCGTGCAAGGGACTGGAAATAGCTTTCGTCCGGGATCCAGACGTGGCGAAAGAACTTGTCGTAGGTCGGCCTGTCGGGGTCTTGCAGGATCGCCGACAGGGTGCGCCGGGTCAGGCACCACCATTGCGAGCCCATATGCGGCACGATCCCGCGCGGCATCCGGCGTTTCAACCGTAATAGGCGCTGCACCTCGACCGCGCGGTCAAACAGATAGCGATTGCGCCGCCAAGAGAAGGGGAAACGCAGGGTAAACCGCTCTTCATCCAGCCCGCCCACGGTCCAGGGCACATCCGCCGTGGTGGCGCTTTCGATGAAATCGGTCTGCGGGCGGTCCCCAAGATAGTCGATCAATTCCTGCACTGGACGCAGCGGCAGGCAGGAACCCGAGGCCAGATAGACATGAGCCACTTTGGGAAAGCGCGAGAGCATTAATTCCGCCGCCCCCTGCGAGGCGGCAACGATCCCCCAAGTGCCCCACTCGCAGCGTTTGCGGGGGCTGAAATGCACATCCTTCAGGTCAGAGAGTGCCGCCACGAAAGCATCATGCGCGCGCCGGGGCACGGCCTTGTCGATGTGGATCACCACCGGGCAGCCCGCAGCAGCCCAATGGCGCGCGACCTGCTCGGCCCGGTCAAAGGCGTTGTGCACCAGCATGACGATCCCGACGCTCATGCCCAGTTCCCTTTCGACATGAGGCCTAGAATCTCTAGCTGCCGCCAGTTGATGTAGCGTTCTGACCATTT
>NZ_LWER01000274.1:0-239 GCF_001634775.1 Sulfitobacter sp. HI0027 | reverse complement strand
ACCTACCTATTATCGGGAGATTCGACATGGCCCTGCCAAGTAAGACACCAAAAGGATCTGCACATGATCGCCTCATGCAAGCGGCCATGATCCTGTTCTACAACCACGGCATCAGCGGAACCGGCATTGATGCCATTGTGGAACGCGCAGACGTTGCGAAAAAGAGCCTCTACAACAACTTTGCCTCCAAGGCAGATCTGGTAAACCAGTATCTTGAGGCACGGCATGAAGAATGGTTG
>NZ_LWER01000273.1:0-321 GCF_001634775.1 Sulfitobacter sp. HI0027 | reverse complement strand
GCCCCTGTTGAGAGATGCAATCGCATCGCCCCATGGGTGACCGTGACGCTACTAAATGACGCCCTTCACATCCAAGGGTTGCGCCACCCTGCCTTAATACGCCACTAGAACGCCAAACTTGCGCCGCATTCCAATGCTGATCTGCGCATATTCAATTTGGTTCATAGGTAACTCCGCAATGCTAACGTGTTTTCAAGGGCTAATGCTTGACCCGGTCTATTGGGCCGTGCTTGCCGTCAGCGTGATCGCTGCGGCTGTCGCCCTATGGACGCTCAGGTTTCAAGAGTTCCATGGCAAGGTTTACTATGCGCTAACCTTTGC
>NZ_LWER01000272.1:0-280 GCF_001634775.1 Sulfitobacter sp. HI0027 | reverse complement strand
CGAACAGGATCGCGAGGCGCGCAGGAACGAACGTGAAAAGATGTGGTCCTACAATCGCCTTTGGGTTTGGCAGTCCCGTGCTCAAGCGGAGGCCGAGTTGGCTGCGTCCGACAACTGGATGCATCAAAACAGTCGCATCGAACGTTTCGCATGGTGCGACACCGTTCCGTCTTTTGATTTTTCTGTACACATTCATGCCCATTACACTGACAATATTGGCGGCGATCTACTTTATTATCGGGCCCTACAGGAGGCACGGCGCATCGTCGTAACAACTGAT
>NZ_LWER01000271.1:0-532 GCF_001634775.1 Sulfitobacter sp. HI0027 | reverse complement strand
GATTGTTGCGAGGCTGATCCCGGAGCATTAATTTTTGTCTGCTCCGAGCAACACGCCTCACGCCGTCCTTAGCTTTATATTGTAATAGTCTCAGTTTGACTTTCTAATCTGCCCATTGCGAAAATTCGTCACCTTGATTTAATATCTGAACCAACTTGTAGCTCCCCTTTATGAACGAGAGATCGGCAAGGGGGGCACTCCAAAAAGGCATGTGGTCATTAAATAAAGGCAATGTCGTCCATTTCAAAACCGGACAGATTGACGGTGGATCGGAGAATTGCAACACTATTATCACCGACCATAACGGTAACTTCATTGGTAACGCCATCATAGTTAATTGATGCAGTATCCGTGCCGCCAAGCTGGAGCCTATCCGCTTTTGCACGGAATCGCCCGCCGAGCGACATAGGCATCGTGATGATGACAAGGCACCCGACAACCAAGACCACGCCAATCCATCCGAGGTTCGGCAAACGCTCTCCGACGATGAGGACAGCCAGAACCGCCGCGACGACAGGCTCCAGCAGCGTGA
>NZ_LWER01000270.1:0-367 GCF_001634775.1 Sulfitobacter sp. HI0027 | reverse complement strand
TGGAACAGGCTGACCCCTTGGTCGGCCCCGCTGACCGCCACATAGGCTTGGTCCCCGACCATCAAGGTCTCCATCACGGTGATATCGTCAAAGCGCGTATCAAGATCGTCTAAGACATGATCGCTCACCCGCATGGCCCCGCCTTCATCCAGTGCCACGACGCTCAGCGATCCGCTGCCTGCGGCGGCCACCAGCAGATAGTTTTGCCCGCCTGCGGAGACCCCCTCAAGCTGGGTGATGTTGCTGACCCAAAGCCCGTCTTCGACCTCAAGACGGCCCACGGCATTCAACTGGCCTGAACTGCTCAGCCGAAAGGCACTGATCCCCGCCTCATCGCCCGAAGAGGCGGCATAGACATAGCGCAGCC
>NZ_LWER01000269.1:0-396 GCF_001634775.1 Sulfitobacter sp. HI0027 | reverse complement strand
GGCTGCCCGCATAACTCCTCGACCAAGGTGCCCGAAGGCTCGCGCGCCTATGCGGGGATCGGCTGTCACTATATGGTGCAGTGGATGGACCGCGAAACCACCGGCTTTACCCACATGGGCGGCGAGGGTGCGAACTGGATCGGCGAGGCGCCGTTCTCCAATACAGAGCATGTGTTCCAGAACCTTGGCGACGGCACCTACAACCACTCCGGGGTGTTGGCCATTCGGGCCGCCATCGCGGCGGGGACAAACATCACCTACAAGATCCTCTATAACGACGCGGTTGCGATGACCGGCGGTCAGCACAACGAAGGCGACCTTGACGCCTACCGCATCGTCGAAGAGTTGAAGGCGATGGGCGTGAAGAACCTCGCCGTGGTCTATGACCAGAAGGAA
>NZ_LWER01000268.1:0-453 GCF_001634775.1 Sulfitobacter sp. HI0027 | reverse complement strand
GATACCTAGCTTACCGCTTGGCATATACTGGCAGGGACAAGACGCACTCGACCATAGACATGCTGTTCATCGCAACGACGTTTGCGTTTGTCACGAGTGCTGGGAGGCTGATCGCAGCTACTTACCTTACGGGGCCTATTGTTTTGAACTTGGCCGGCATCGCTGTGGCCCTGCTAGCCGCGGCCGGTTGGCGTCGCTTCGGTTCCAAATGGACGCATAAAGCATTACGCGTAACGCGGATATCTCTGTCCGATAGGGAAACCACCGCATGGGATTCAATGCTGATTCAAGAGCATCACACGGCAGCTGCGATCTTGGTTAAGAAAACCGACGGCTCCATGCTGTTTTGTGACGATCTGCACGCATTCAAAGATGATCCCCATGGGCCATGTGTTTTAGGAGCAGATGGATCAGTCGCCATGTACGTGACCAGCTCGCAGCCGTCTTCGGGCG
>NZ_LWER01000267.1:0-370 GCF_001634775.1 Sulfitobacter sp. HI0027 | reverse complement strand
CGATATCCGGTCTCTTTTTGCGTTTGGGTATGATTGCAAGCAGGCTTCCGACAATGACCAGTACGCTGGTCCCAATCAGACCAAAGCTGGTTAGTTCTTCGCTTGTAATGGATTCGAGCATCTTGTTTCTCTACCATATCCGTATGCGTGTATGAGGATCATCATAGCACAAACTGTTCGATGCTACCAACGATCCAGTTGATGGCTGAAGCCCTCACAACTGACTGATGACTGTAACAGCGCTACAGTACTTGACCCGATGCCTTATGTTGGGTCACGCCTTCTTGCTCCACCAGAAAGACCTCTATGGGATCAAGACCACCATCTGAAATCATACCCTGCAGTTCACTGATGCCCGCAGAGGCCTCAC
>NZ_LWER01000266.1:0-374 GCF_001634775.1 Sulfitobacter sp. HI0027 | reverse complement strand
ACTGTCGGGTTTATCGCATTGTTCGGCATCGCGTTGGGCAACGGTATGGTATTGGTCAGTTTCATGGATGATTTTGCGCGCGCCGGTCGCAATCTGGAGGCTTTGGCCATTGAGGCCGCAGGGCTGCGCGCGCGTCCGGTCCTGATGACCGCCATGACGACGGCACTTGGGCTGGCACCATTGCTCTTCGCCACCGGCGTCGGTGCCGAGGTCCAACGCCCGCTTGCCACTGTGGTAACCGGGGGGCTTGTTTCGTCAACCGTGCTGACCCTACTGGTCATGCCCGCCCTGCACCGCTGGTTTGCACCCAGACAAGGTGGGCATCATTCGCTTGTCGAAACGGTCCACGAGCATGGTACGAAGGCAAAAACTGT
>NZ_LWER01000265.1:0-392 GCF_001634775.1 Sulfitobacter sp. HI0027 | reverse complement strand
CTATACTGACCACGGGCTGACGGGCACCAACCGCGCCCGCCCCGGTCTCGACCAGGCACTGGCAGCCGTGCGCGAAGGCGATGTGCTGGTCGTGCCAAAACTGGATCGCCTTGCCCGGTCCGTCCCCGATGCACGCGCTATCGCAGAACAGCTGGAAAAAAAGGGCGTCAAGCTCGCCTTGGGGATGTCTATCTACGACCCGACGGATCCCATGGGCAAAATGTTCTTCAACATTCTCGCTACCTTTGCCGAGTTTGAGGCCGATCTGATCCGGTTGCGCACGAAAGAAGGCATGGCCATCGCCCGTGCAAAGGGAAAACTCCGAGGAAAACAGCCAAAACTCTCTGAAAAACAACAGAAAGAACTCGCGCGCATGCATGCAACCGGCGAGT